>NZ_JAEQCE010000037.1:0-70336 GCF_020738665.1 Microcoleus sp. PH2017_08_TRC_O_A | reverse complement strand
AGCGGCTGCTGTTAAGAAGCAAGTGGAAGTGACTCCCAAAGAAAAAAAGCGCTTGAATGTTCAGATGGATGAGTTATGGTCATTCGTTGATAGTAAAGGAAATCAGCAGTGTGTCTGGCTGGCATTGGATGCCCAGACTAGGGAAATTGTTGGTGTACATATTGGAGATCGTAGCGCAGTATCGGCTCAATCTTTATGGAATTCAATGCCACCAGTGTACCGTCAATGTGCAGTAATTTATACCGATCACGCTTTGTGCTTATGATTCTGTATTGCCCAGCAAACGTCATCACGCCGTGTAGATAAAGATAGTGGTTTTACTAGCTATATCGAGCGCTTCAACTGTACTATTCGACAACGAGTATCAAGGGTTGGTAAGAAAGAGCTTAGCCTTCTCTAAAAAATTAGAAAATCATATTGCTGCAATTTGGCGCTTTGTACATCATTACAATGATAATTTACAACTCTAAATGTCTACTTTTATTTGAATTCAGTTTTATTCTGTCGATCCTTTCCTTCAGGGCACTACCGGCACGGTGATGCCTTGCAGGGTAAGGCGGCAAAGATGCTGGCTGATGCAATCTTAGATCGTGACGAGGATTAAATGTTAGATGTCAGTGAATTGACGTGTCGTGACAGTTACTGAGAATTAGCTGAGAATCGGCTGAAAGATATATACCCAAAAATTCAGGAAATTATTAAGTTCATTTCAGGCGTGCTTAAAAAACCATTGCGATGATACTAATAACCCAAGTTGCTAGTAGCATTTTTCGAGTGAGAAGTTGGGATTTGGGAGCATCTATGTTCCCCAGTCCGCCAGTCGAAAACGAACTGCTAACTGACGTTAATAGTCGATCTTCTGCTGTGGATTTATTTTTATGAATGCCAACGATCTATTCTTGCTATTGCATCCTTTTTTCGCCGTTGCCGTAGTTTTCCCCCTCATCGGCATGGTAGTGAGAATGGCATGGCAAACCCGCCAACGACGGCTAGCTGTGGCAACTGGTGGGAAAAGTCAAATTCCTGGAGTTGTAGGCAAAGAGCACGTAGATTTGGGTCGATGGCTGAGCGGCTCGGTTGTAGTGCTGTCCTTAATTGGACTGGCACATCCGATCTTCTCAAAAATACTCGAACAACAAGCTTGGATTAAAGAACCATTTCGGGTGGTATTTATCCTGATGATGTTCGTCGCCACTAGCGGAGCGCTGTTCTTTTTATATCGATCGAGCGAAAAGATTTGGCTGGGCATATTTGCCACATTAACGGGAATGGGCTTAGTAGTGATCGGTTCTCAACCAGAGATCTATCGACGCGAATCTGAATGGTATGTCTCCCATTATTACTATGGGATCGTTGCTGCGATGTTAATGATTTTTTCATTAGCGATTATTCAAGATATTTATCGCGATCGCAGCAATCGTTGGCGCAACGTCCATATCATTCTCAACTGCTTGGCACTACTATTATTTATCGGTCAGGGGTTTACTGGCACGCGAGATTTGTTGGAAATTCCGCTGAGTTGGCAAAAGCCCTATGTAGAATCGCTATACAAATATGAATGTGACAAACAAACCTGTCTGGTACAACCTCAGTCTGCACCATCGATCCCAAAATAGTCGATCTTTATACTCGACTTCACTTCTAATTTTTACAACCCAATTCTAGGATTTACAACATGAAAGCTACTTCTTTTCTGCTGACAACAATCGCTCTGGGTACGATCGCCATCGCCACCGTTCCCTTCCAATCATTCACTCCTAATTCTCTCCAAGCATCTGCCCAAGAAGTTAAGATCGCTCAAACTGAAACTACGCAAGAAAAGATCGACCAAATTACAGCGGTTAAAGGTAAACCAGGTAGTGGAGACTTACTCCGCAAACTATATCCCAAAGATCTCAATCCAATTGGCGTGCAACCAGGTGGTGCGGGCATGGTAGTTAATCTTTACAGCAAAAACAATGACACTACACTTTCACTCTGTACTGTTTACGATGTGGTTGTGGCAGTCAAAAAAGGCAAAATTGCTAGGTTCAATCCCAGTGAAGTTAAGTAATATCCTCTGCGATCGATTCTAGAATTTAGTATTCTTAGTCTCTCGATCGAACTGGATGGTGGGCATTATCTTAACCAAAATCATCGGGTTTTCCGACGAGCGGGAGCTGTTGCCCACTATCTATATTTTAGCAAAATTTACTGCCATGAAAACTTGGATAAACCTGCTCTGAAGATCGTTGATGCCAACAAGTAATATCTATAACCAAAATAGAATTCAGTCAAATATTTGCCCATTAATTTGATTCTATTGGAAAGAAGCTATACCAACGAGGAATTAGAAAATGCTAGAAAATATACAAAAAATTTCCAATCCCATTATTAGATCGATCGCTGCTGGTATCTTTCTAGGCAGTTTAGTCACAATTCCTGCTGGACTTGCCTTAGAATTACTCAAATCTCCAAAGCAGACAACTCCCGAATCTGCAAGTAAGCTAGTTGTCTACACCTCGTTAGCGAGTTCTGTTATCGGTGCGGCGATCGGTTTGAGTTCGGGTAAGCGTAATAAAGATAATGAAGTTGAGTCTAACGATTTAGGCGATCGAGAATCATTAAATTCGGGATGGCATGATTGGCGAAAATTTATCGTCATGCGGAAAGTAAGCGAAAGCGATAATATTACATCTTTCTATTTACATCCTGAAGATAACGAGCCGATTCCGGCTTTTATGCCGGGACAATTTCTGACGATAAAACTCGATTTGCCAGAGCGAGCCGAGCCAGTAATCCGCACTTATTCTCTATCCGATTATCATCAATCTCCACTTTATTATCGCCTGTCGATTAAGCGAGAAATTGCACCAGTCGGTACCGATCTACCTCCAGGAATTGCTTCTAATTTTATGCACGATCGCATCCAAGAAGATTCGATAATTTGGGTAAAACCTCCGGCTGGCAAATTCGTACTCAATCTTCACCATCCCCAACCTGCGATCTTAATTAGTAATGGTGTAGGAATTACGCCGATGATTAGTATGGCAAAAGCGGCGATGCAACTAAATCCATTGCGACACATTTGGTTTTTACATGGTGCTAGAGATAGCCAAAATCATGCTTTTCGCGATGAAATTAATGCCCTCGCTGCCAGTCATTCTAATTTACATATTATCTACTGCTATAGCCAACCGATGGCAACAGATATCGGACATTATCACCAGCGTGGATATGTCGATGCTGCTCTGATTCAAAATATAGTGGCACCAGAAATGCAGCAATTGTGTGGTTCCACTGAAGCAGATTACTTTCTGTGTGGCTCGGCATCATTTATGGATGCGATTAGAAATGGATTGAGAACGTGGGGGGTAGCAGACGAGCGAGTAATGTTTGAATCCTTTGCCAAGGCAATGCCAAAACCAGCAAAAGCGGGTGAATCTGTAACCACAGCAACTAGCGATACTAAAGAAATTGTCTTCAGTAAATCTGGTCGAACTCATACTTGGAATCCTGCCGATGGGACGATTTTAGAGTTTGCCGAAGCAAATGGTCTGCGACCTGAATATAGCTGTCGTGCAGGGATTTGCGGTACCTGTACGTGCAAGATTGCTGAAGGAGAAGTGGAGTATCAAGAACAACCAAGTGCGACTGTAGAGCGAGGTTCGGTACTCATCTGTATTTCTCATCCCAAAACGGCAAGGGTAGTTCTCGATCTGTAGATTAATCCTATGAAAAAACGTTATTTTTTATCGGCTGGAATTGCGACGATTGGTTCGATTTGGTTGTCGGATTATTTACCGAACAAAGTTCAAGGAAAAACCATAAAAATAGCTGAAAATCATCAGTTTGCAATTATGAAAACAGAGCAAGAATGGCGGAAAATTTTGACACCAGCTCAATTTGAAGTGTTGCGTCAGCATGGCACCGAACGTGCGGGTAGTAGCCCCCTGGATTTGGAGCATGGTAACGGCACTTTTGCCTGTGCTGGCTGCAATTTGCCACTATTTACCTCTACTACTAAATATAACAGTGGTACGGGTTGGCCGAGCTTTTATGCCCCGATCGAGGGTGCTATTGGAACGACGATCGATCGAGCTTTTGCAATGACTCGAACTGAGGTACATTGTCGTCGCTGTGGCGGACATTTGGGGCATGTCTTTGCAGATGGCCCCAAACCGACGGGTAAACGCTATTGCATGAATGGGGTGGCAATGAAATTTATTGCAGCTTGACCAGCTTTTACGCAGTGGGCAGCGGAAGGTGCAGAGACAAATTTGCAGTAAGCTTTGCCCGAATCATACTACTGAGTGTATCAGTCCGATTTGCTGTCAAACTATCAATTCACAATAAAAATCATGAAACTGAATGAAAAAGTTGCTTTAGTCACTGGTAGTAGTGGCGGTATCGGTCAAGGTATTGCAATTCGATTGGCACAGGAAGGCGCGAAAGTTGTTGTCAATTATCGTTCCAATCCTGAAGGCGCGGAACAAACGCTGAAGGCAATTAATGAGATCGGCGGTAATTGCTTGATGGCTGATGGATTTTGCGATCGAGATCGGGGTTATAGTATCGGTGCAGATTTGGGAATGGTTGATGATGTACGGCGTTTAGTTGCTGAAAGTATCGAACATTTTGGCACGATCGATATTTTGGTTAATAATGCTGGGATTGAAAAACATTCTGACTTTTGGGATATAACAGAGCAAGATTTTGATGCGGTTATGAATATCAATTTCAAAGGAGTTTTCTTTGCTACACAGTTTTTCGTCAAACATCAAATCGATACGGGCAAAAATCGCGCCAGTATTATTAATATTAGTTCCGTTCATGAAGAATTACCATTTCCACACTTCACTACTTACTGTGCTAGTAAAGGTGCCGTGAAAATGATGATGCGAAATCTGGCGGTAGAGCTGGGAAGATTGGGTATTACTATCAATAATGTGGCTCCAGGTGCGATCGAAACGCCAATCAATCAACAGCTACTAAATAACCCCGCTCAATTGCAACCTTTGCTTAAAAATATTCCATTAGGTCGATTTGGAAAACCAGATGATATTGCGGCGGTAGTTGCTTTTCTAGCTTCAGATGACGCTCGGTATATCACTGGTTCGACAGTAGTCGTTGATGGTGGTTTGTTGTGGAACTATCAAGAACAATAGAGATGAAAACCATGCTTAACCAACATTACGATGTTATCATTATCGGCACTGGTGCAGGCGGTGGAACGCTGGCACATCATCTGGCTCCTAGCGGTAAAAAGATCTTAATTCTCGAACGCGGCACATTCTTACCTAGGGAAAAGGAAAACTGGAGTGCCTTGGAAGTCTACCAGCGAGAACGCTATCATACCCAAGAACAGTGGTTTGACAAATCCGATCGAGCCACGGTATGAAAGGCTAAATATGCCAGTCATAGAAACCAGTATCGACAAAGCTTGGGGATTTTTAACTTATTTTTTTCATACCCTGATTAAGCAACGCCGAAAAAGCTATTCGGAGGACACGGAAATTCGCAGGATGAGGTGAAAATTGAAGTGCGATCGCCGATATGGATTTTCCTCAAAGATATAATGATGGTTGGATCGCACTTTCTTACCCACCACCCAAAAAAACCGTGACCAAAACAGAAATCTTAGCAGCACTCAAAAATCTGACAGCAGAAGAACGCCTAGAAATCATCGAAACAGCTTCGCGGATGATGCGCGACGACATAGAACAAAAAGCCCAGCGCAAAGCCGAGAAAAAGCGCCAACTCAGAGCCGCAGCAGAAGCAGCAGTCAAGGATTATATGCCGGGAGGTGCTTTACATGATTTGTGGTCGCCAGACAGCGAACCATATTTTGAATCCGAGGAAGAATACCTGAACGCTGGGATAAAAACTAATGCGTAGAGGCGAAATCTGGCTGGTTACACTTGAACCTACTGTTGGTGCAGAAATCGGCAAAACCCGTCCCGCAGTTATTGTCAGCGATGAGACGGTGGGAATTTTGCTGCTTGAAGTGATTGTCCCCATCACTGACTGGAAAGAACGATATACAGAGAGAAATTGGATGGTTCGACTAGAACCAAGTAGCGAAAATGGCTTGGCTAAACTCTCAGCCGCCGACACTTTTCAAGTCCGTTCCGTTTCCCAACAAAGATTTGTCCGACAACTCGGAAGCCTTTCGGAAACAATTATGGAAGAAATTGCAGATACACTGACAATTGTGCTGGATCTGGATTGAATAACTAGCCAACAGCGTACAAATAGTGTTATTTATAAATAGATTGTATGGCGCGATGGCCTTAAATGATTCCTATACAACTTACACTCAAAAATTTTCTCAGCTATCGCGAAGCTGCTTTAGACTTTCGCGGACTTCACACTGCTTGCATTTGCGGGCCTAACGGTGCTGGTAAATCTTCTCTCCTAGAGGCGATCGCCTGGTCGCTTTGGGGCAGTTGTCGCAGCGATACAGAAGACGATATCATCCATATCGGCGAAATTGATGTCCGAGTTGATTTCACTTTCTCTACGGGCGGCCAAATCTACCGGGTGATTCGCAACCGCCGGCGCGGACAATCGGGAAGTTTGGAATTTCAAGTTAGCTTGAATTGCGCCGAAACTCAGGATGGACTCAGTTTTCGCACTCTCACTGACAAGGGGCTGAGAAATACTCAGCAGAAAATTCTCGAACATATCAAGCTAGATTACGATACTTTTATTAACTCGGCTTATTTGCGGCAGGGGCGTGCTGATGAGTTTATGCTCAAAAAGCCGATCGAGCGCAAGCAAGTTTTAGCCAACCTCCTCAAACTCGATCGATACGACACTTTATCCGAACAAGCCAAGGAAAAAGCCAGAGATTTTAAAGCCAAAGTCGAAGTCCTAAAACACGGCTTGCAGACAACCCAAGAGCAACTGCAACAAAAAGAAGCGATCGCATCCGAACAAATTCAATTGCAGCAAGCAACCGATTTGCTCTCTTCGCAGCAGCAAGCCGACACAGCACATTTGCAGCAACTGCAACTCCAGCACCACAACCGCCAAACTTGGCAAAAACTCCTCGCCGGCCACCAGCAACAACACTATAATATCTCTCAAGAATGCCGTCGCTTGCAGCAAGAACTCGCAGCCGCCAAGCGGCAGCAACACGAGCTGCAAGCCCTGCTCGCCCAAGAAAATGAGATAACAGCAGGAATTGCCTATTTTCAGAGTTTACAATCCACAGAAGAGACGCAGGCTGGAAAATTCAAAGCTCACCAACAAGCGCAAAATCAGCGCCAAAACTTGCAAGAACAGCAACGGCAAGAATTGAGCCTTTTGCAAAACAAAATTCAGCAGTTGCAAGCTCAATTAGATGTCTTAGAACAAGATGAAAAAGATGTTCTAGATGTTCTCAAGCAGCAGCCGGAGGTTGACAAAGGACTCGCACAGTTGCAAGCAGCCCGATCGCGCCTTAACGAACTAGAACAACTGCAACTGCAAGTTTCGCCGCTACTCCAACAGCAGCAGCAGGCGCAAACTAAGCTCGATCGCGCCCATGCCGGTTTAACCGCCCGCTTAGCCGAAATCAACCGACAGGTGCAAGTTCAGCAACAGCAGCGACAGCCGAAATTGCAGCAGGAAATCTCGGCCATCGCCCATCAAATTGTCCAGTTGGAAAACAAGCGAGTTTATCAGGAACGAGTCCGCGAAAAAGGCCAAGAAAGGCACAGCTTTCTAGAAAATCTGCAAGCTAAAAGCCGCGACTATCAAACCCGACTCGCGGAAATTGACCAAAAACTCCAACTGTTGCGGAAAAATGAAGCAGAAACTAGCGCGGGGGAAGGTAAAGCTGCCCAGTTTGGGGAAACTCAGGAAGCGAATTCGCCTTTAATTGTGCGCGATTCGGGTTTTGGCGCCTGTCCTTTGTGCGATCGACCTTTAGACGAACACTACTGGAATTTGGTAGTCACCAAGCACCACTCCCAACAGCAAGAAATCTGGAATCAACTGTGGGTTGTCCGCGAACAGTTGGCAGTTTCCGAGCGCGAAATTCAAGTCCTCAGACACGAATACCGCGAACTAGAACAGGAATTAGCGCCTTACCAAGAATTGCGGGAACGCCGCAGCCATTTGCAAGCTCAATTGGATGGCCTGGGCCAAGATGAAACTCGACTGCAAAGTATGCGTCAAGATGCTGCCCAAATCGAGCGGTTGTTGCGTACTGGCGAGTATGGATCTGATGATTTGAGGGAACTTCAGCAAATTGAACAGCAACTGCAACAGCTCAATTATAGCGATCGCAGCCACTCCCTCGCCCGCAGCGATGAAAAGCGTTTGCGCTGGGCGGAAATTAAGCAAGCTCAAATCAAAGACGCTCAGCAGAAACTTAATAAAATTAACAGCCGCCGCCCGGATTTGCAAACTCAATTAGCCGCCGTACAGCAACAGTTTGAACAGCAAAAAAATAGCTCGGAAATTCAGCAGCAAATTCTGTCTTTAGATAGATACATTGCGGAAGTTGGCTATAACTTGGAACAGCACGAACACGTCCGCAGCGAAATGCGTAAAACGCAATTTTGGATCGCCCGGGCTGAAAAATTGCGATCGGCAACTCAGCAATTCCCGCAAGTGCAGCAGCGGGTTAATGAAATCGCCAGTTCGATCGCCGTGCGCGATCGCGATTTGCAAGCTGTCACCGCTCAAAGTTCAGCGATGAACCAGCAGTTGCAAGAACATCCCGATCCGACTGCTCAAATAAGTGCGATCGAACAACAAATGGGCCGCCGCCGCCAGCAGCTAGACCAACATTTGGGAAGTCTCGGACGCCTCCAACAACAGCAGCAAAATCTGGAAGCTTTGCAAGTTCAGCTTGTAGCTCAAAAAGAGCAAATGCAGGTTGCTAAACGCCAATACAAAGTTTATCAAGAGTTGGGTCAAGCCTTTGGCAAGAACGGGATTCAAGCTTTGATGATTGAAAATGTTTTGCCTCAACTGGAAGCTGAAACCAATCAGATATTGTCGAGATTGAGCGCGAATCAGTTGCACGTACAATTTATTACTCAGCGGGCGGCTGCTTCTAAAAAAGCAACTAAATTGATTGACACTTTAGACATTCTCATTGCTGATGCTCGCGGTACTCGTCCCTATGAAACTTACTCGGGTGGCGAAGCTTTTCGGATTAATTTTGCGATTCGGCTGGCGCTGGCGAGATTGCTGTCTCAGCGGGCGGGTACGGCTTTGCAAATGTTGATTATTGATGAGGGATTTGGGACTCAGGATGCGGAAGGGTGCGATCGCCTGATTGCTGCAATTAATGCGATCGCCTCTGACTTCGCCTGCATCCTCACCGTTACCCATATGCCGCACCTCAAAGAAGCTTTTCAAGCCAGGATAGAAGTCACCAAAACTGCTCAGGGTTCTAGCCTGGCCTTGTCAATCTAGATGGATTATTCGATTTTCGATTTTCGATTTTTGATTGGCGATTGGCGATCGGACGGCGGTTGAAACCGCGTCTACACAGACGAAACCCGCCTCCGCGGGTTGAAGATCGGACGTACGGTTAAAATTATGTTATTTTCTTGACACCTCGGAGGCGGACTTCGTTTGTATAGGCTGCGATTGCAATACTCGGGACGCTCGCAATGATAAAAAAACGTTAACCCAAGCGTATTCTTGTATAGGCGCGAATTCCATTCGCCCGCTCTTCAACCCGCGGAGGCGGGTTTTGTTTGTATAGGCGCGAATTCCATTCGCCCGCTGTTCCTGTTCCCGATCGATTCGCTGTTCCCGATCGATTCGCTGTTCCCGATTCGCCCGCTCGGACTCATCCATTCGCCCGCTCTTTGATTCGCCCGCTGTTTGATTCGCCCGCTCTTAATTTCCCCGTCGGCTTTTTGGAGCTCCTGAGTTTGTTAGGCTAAATTAAAAATAAGATAATAAAATAAGAATGCCTGAAGCTATTTATATTTTTTTTATTTTCATGTCCGCTCCCTCGGAGTGTGTGTATTGCCACCGATGACAACAGACTCTTTCCACCTGTCTCTCCTAGAAAGGGCGATCGCAGCGTCGAGCAACAGCATCCTGATCGCAGATGCTGGCAGGCTCGACAGACCTATTATATATTGCAATCCTGCTTTTGAGAAACTGACTGGCTACACCCGGGAAGAAGTCATTGGACGCAACTGCCGGTTTTTGCAAGGCCCGGATACCGATCGCGCCGAATTAGACAGACTCCGCAGCAGTTTGCGATCGGGAACAGAAGTTAAGGTAATTCTCAAGAATTACCGCAAGGATAAAACACCTTTTTGGAACGAATTAACTGTTTCCCCCGTCCTCGATGGCGACGGAAACCTCACTCATTTTATCGGAGTTCAGAACGATATTACCCAAAGAGTCGCAGCCGAAACAGCCCTGCAAGAAAGCGAAGAAAGATTGCGGGCGATCGCTACTGCGACTCCCATTCCTACGATCATTACGCGCCGCTCAGACAGCACAATTTTGTACGCAAATTCTGCCCTCGGAGAAACTTTCGGTTTGAGTTCAGACAAGCTGATCGCTAGCAAAAAGATCGACTTTTATGCTAATGCGGGCGATCGCCATCAATTGCTAGAATCAGTCAAAAAACACGGCTTTAGCGACAGCGATCAAATCTGCCTCAAGAAAGCAAATGGCAGTTGCTTTTGGGCAAAGATGTCGATGCGAGCGATTAATTTTAAGGGCGAAGCATCAATTTTATCGTCATTTTATGATATTACCGATCGCGTAGAAGCAGAAACCGCACTCCGCCAAAGCGAAGCGAGGTTGCAAAAACTAGCCGCCAACGTTCCGGGAATGATTTATCAATTTCAGCTAGCAGCCGACGGCGCTGTGTCATTCCCCTACATCAGTTCTGGCTGTCGCGAACTCTACGAATTAGAACCAGAGGTGCTGCAAAAGTCAGCTATTCCTGCGATCGAAATGATTCACCCAGAGGATGCACAAAACTTCCACGAAACTCTGGCTATCTCAGCTAAAACTTTAGATCCTTGGCGGTGGGAAGGCAGATTAGTGTTACCGGGCGATCGCATCAAGTGGGTTAGCGGGGCTTCCAGACCCGAACTGAGCGAAAAAGGTGACATTATTTGGGATGGTTTGTTGATCGACATTAGCGATCGCAAACTTGCCGAATCAGCACTGCGACAAAGCGAAGCCCGATTCCAAAAAATGGCCGGCAACCTGCCGGGAATGATTTATCAATACTTGCAGCATCTCGACGGTACCAATGAATTCATTTATGTCAGTCCCGGCTGTTGGGAACTCTATGAATTAACTCCAGAAAAAGTTCAAAAAAACTCAAATTCAATGTGGTCGTTGGTGCATTCAGAAGACCTACAACCGATGCAAGAGTCACTCACAATTTGCGGGAAAAATTTACAACCTTGGAAATATGAAGGGCGGATCGTTACGCGATCGGGAAAACTGAAATGGATTCGCGCCATTGCTCGCCCCGAACTGCAACCGGGCGGCGAGATACTTTGGGAAGGGGTGACAATCGATATTAGCGATCGCAAGGTAGCAGAAATCGCCCTCAGCGAGTCAAAAGTTGCCCTGGAACAAGCCAATCAAGAACTAGAAAAGCGCGTCCTAGAACGCACAGAAGCTTTGCAAAAATCCAAAAAAATGCTGTGGTTGGTGATCGACAACATCCCTCAGTTAATCGCCTGGAAAGATCTAGATTCAGTTTACTTGGGAGGTAACAAAAACTTTGCCACAATCGCAGGTTTAAATCATCCCACTGAAATCACCGGTCTCACGGACTACGATATGCCCTGGAAGCCAGAAGAAACAAAATTTTTCCGAGATTGCGATTGCCGGATCATGGCAAAAAATACCGCTGAATATCACATTATTGAACCTCAAATGCAAGCCGACGGCACCCAGCGCTGGATGGATACAAATAAAATACCTTTGCACGACAACTACGGCAATGTCGTCGGCATTTTATGTACTTTGGAAGACATCACCGATCGGCTTTCACTTGAAGCTAAAGTCCGGGCCAGCGAGGAACTATTTCGCAAAATATTTGAAGATGCACCCATCGGTATCTATTTAGCCAATTTAGACGATCGCCAGTTGGTGCGAGTCAATAAAACTTACTGCGAAATGCTGGGATATACAGCAGCAGAATTGCTGAGTACAACATTCATAGAAATTGGGCATCCCGAAGATCGTCAAAACAATCTCGAAGCTGCTGCCGCTCTCAATCGGGGAGAAATTCCGAGCTATCAAATCGAAATTCGCCATATTTCGGCTACAGGTAAAACTGTTTGGGTAAATGTGACAGCTACTTTGATCCGAGACGGGGAAGGAAAAGCTATTTACAACTTAGGGATGATTGAAAATATTACTAACCGCAAAATTTCCGCAGCAGCACTCCAAGCTTCGGAATCTCAATTGAGAAAACAAGCAACTCAATTGCAAGAAGCCTACGAACAACTCCAACATACTCAAATCCAATTAATTCAATCAGAAAAAATGTCTAGCCTCGGGCAGATGGTGGCTGGTATCGCCCATGAAATCAACAATCCTGCAAATTTTATTAACGGCAATATTTCTCACACCAACATCTATTTTAACGACTTAATAGAACTTTTGAATCTCTACCAGCACTATTACCCGTCTCCTGCTCAGCAAATTACCGAAACACTGAAGCAAATAGAGTTTGATTTCCTCAAGGAAGACTTGCCCAAGATGCTAAATTCTATGAAAGTAGGAGTTGAAAGAATTAGTGATATTGTATTGTCGCTGCGGAATTTTGCGCGACTAGATCAATCAGAAATAAAGTTAGCAGATCTTCATGAAGGAATTGAGAGTACGCTGTTAATTGTGCAGCATCGATTGCACCACGACACTCAAGAAAAACGAATTGAAATCATTAAAGACTACGGAACTATATCGAAAATTTACTGTTGTGCGGGGCAGTTAAATCAGGTGTTTTTTAATATTATCAGCAATGCAATTGACGCTGTGGAAAACCGCAAACAACCCCGGACGATCGTGATTCGTACTGAAATGAAAAAAGCTGGGTTGAACAATAGTAAAAGCAATGTCGGCGAGTGCGATCGCGTGGTCATTTGCATCGCCGACAGCGGCCCTGGAATGACCGAAGACGTTAGCAAGCGCCTGTTTGACCCCTTTTTTACCACGAAACCGGTTGGGTCTGGAACAGGTTTGGGATTGTCCATCAGCCATCAGATTGTGGTAGAAAAACATAAGGGAAGTCTGCGGTGCATCTCAGCGCCCGGACAAGGAGCAGAATTCTGGATTGAAATTCCGGTTTCAACAGTTGACAGTTGACAATTGACAGTTGACAGTTTGAGAGCGACCTCTACCCTTAAGTCCGAGGATTGGAGTAATGAATACTCTGATTTTAATTTCTCCCGCTCCGGCGGGCGGGCTTTCAACCAATTCTTTCTGGTAAAGGATGGAAATTTAGATAAAACGTACGGTCTTCTTTTAATCCCCAATTGCCGTCGGTGCTTGAGTTATCAGGGTTTTGAATTAACGGCACTGAGACGCCGAAATTAATCTCATTTGTGCGGTGTGCTCATCTGCTGCCCTTATTCGCTAGGCAATTATGCTGAAAAAACTACCTTTATCCTGGTCTCGCTACATTCCAGCCGGGTTGACACTTGTTTTGGGTGTCGGATTCTCGGCCCTGGCATTTGCCTTGGTTTGGGACTGGGAAGACAGGCGCCACGACTACGAAATGCACCGCCGCATCGACGATATTTCGATCGGCATTGAACGCCAACTCAACTCAGACTTAGACGCAGTTCTCGCCCTCAGCGACTACATGAAAGCGTTTAGCGTCGTCGAACGTTCTTCTTTTGCTCGGTTTGTCGGCCGTCCCCTATCCGTTCACCCCAGCCTGCAACTGCTGGCTTGGGCCCCCCGCGTTCCCAATTCCCAGCGCGCCAACTACGAAGCCCAAGCCAGAACCGAAACTGACTCCAGCTTCCAGATTACAGAGCGCGGCCCCCAGGGAGAACTCCGCAAGGCCGGCCAGCGTTCGGAATATTTCCCAGCTTTTTACGTCGAACCAACGGCGGGAAACGAGACAGCATTGGGATTTGACCTCACTTCCCACCCAGAAATTCGCGCTGCGATCGATCGCGCGCGGGATACTGGAGAAATGATTGTCACCAGCTACGACGGTCTAATTCAGCGCAATTCGCCGGAAGTGGGTCTTTTGGTAATAGTTCCGATTTACGAAAACAGCACTAAACCGACTACCCTGGAATCCCGCCGCCAACTGCTGCAAGGATTTGTTCTGGGCGTATTTCAAGGCAAAGATATTTTCCAAACCTCTTTAAAAGGACGCAATACCGACTACCTCACCATTTATCTCGCCAGCGAGCCTCCAGACAAGCCAGAAGCACTGCCGTTGTTACCGCCAACGCCCGACCCCGTTCTGCAAAATCGGGCTGCTGACGGGCAAATTCCGCAATTTGCGGCTTTGTTCCAATCCTCCACCCAACAAGTGTTCACCGCATCGGCCGCTGCGAAAGTAACTCAAAGGTCAAACTGCCCGATTCTGGACAATCCAGGCCCGCAGTATGCGGCTTGCCAAAGGGTGCTGAAAATTAGCGGCAGCCAGTGGTCTTTATACGTGTCTGCAACGCCGGAAATTCGGAAGACTCGCAAGCACTGGCGTTCTTGGGGAACTCTGAGTATGGGGATGTTGTGGACTCTGCTGCCGGTGACATATATGCTGACAGCGTTGAGTCGCACCGCCCAAATCGAAAAGCTAGCCCGAGAAAGAATTCTCCAAACCGAACAGTTGCAGGCTGCTTACCAACAGTTGGAAGTGGAACAAGCGAAATCCGAGCAACTGTTGCTGAATGTTTTGCCGGCGGCGATCGTCCTGCGTTTGAAAGACAATGAACATAATATCGCCGAAAGTTTTGGGGAAGTAACGGTGATGTTTGCCGACATTGTGGGCTTTACAGAGCTTTCGTCGAGAATTTCAGCGACTGCGGTAGTGTCCGTGCTCAATGATATTTTTTCAGCTTTTGATCATTTAGCCGATCGCCACGGTTTGGAGAAAATTAAGACTATTGGTGATGCTTACATGGTTGTCGGCGGTTTACCTACTCCGCGAGAGGATCATGCCGAGGCGGTGGCGAATATGGCGATCGATATGCTACAAGAAATCCGTTTTCTGAGCTTAAATCATTCCGAACCATTCAGCATTCGGATCGGAATTAGCAGTGGCCCTGTAGTTGCCGGCGTCATCGGCTTAAAAAAGTTTATTTACGACCTTTGGGGCGACACAGTAAATATTGCTTCGCGCATGGAATCCCACGGGATTACCGGCTGCATTCAAGTCACCGCCGAAACCTACGAAATATTAAAGGATAAATACACTTTTCAGAAGCGAGGGGCGATTCAAGTTAAGGGCAAGGGATACATGGTTACTTATTTGTTGACTGGTCGTAAATAATAGCAATTTTCCAAATTTATTTTGTAGGGTGTGTCGCTATCATTCGTACCCAAAAAAATCTAAAATCGAGCTAGCGACGCACAGGCGAGAATATTTGAAGAAACAACTCGGACGTTCATTCCACTAAATAATTGTGTTGTAGCAATATTTGTTTGTGCTTGGTATAATTCCCAAATCCAGGGTGGATCTCATTTTTGTAAAAAGCATTTTTTTCTTATAGTGCTGTCCGATCTGATTGGCACAAGATAACGACCCAATTGTCTTAGTAGACTCCTTATATAGCAAGGATTTTAGGATTTCCATATCTAGAAAATCAATTAGGATTGCTATAGTGCGAGCGTCCCCGCTCGCGTATTATACGATACGCGAGCGGGGACAGCACTATAATAAAAAATGCTTTTTACAAAAATGAGATGCTCCCAATGTTTTTTTTGATGCGACCTCGCTTAGGAATGACAATTAAATAACTTACAATTTTTACTGTTCTTGTGGGATGGGCGTCCCGCCCGTCCCACAAATATGTGTAAATTATTTAATTCGCGATCCTTAGTATACAATTAGTATAAGAGGGCTGAAGCCCAACAACATACCTCACTTATCTGAGAAGGGTTATATCAACGTTTATTCTGATATTTTAGATGAATTAATGTCTCATTTTCCCTACGCCCGATCGCAAATAGCAAATAATTCTACTGCATCCGATCGATCGTCCGATACTGCACCGCCTCCCCCACATGATTAGTTTTCAAGCTGTCATCCCCCGACAAATCCGCAATAGTTCTCGCCACCTTCAAAATGCGATCGCTAGCCCGCGCCGAAAGCCCCAATTTCCGAATCGCCATCTCCAACAAATTCCGCGAAGCATCATCCAACTGACACCATTGGTTAATGTGGCTGCTTAGCATCTGCGCGTTACACCGCAAGCCAGCTTCTGACTGAAAACGGCGAGTCGCCATCTCTCGCGCCCGCTGCACCCTCACCCGCACCGGTTCCGACTCCTCCCCCGTCGCCTGTCTGGTAATTTCCTCAGGTTTCAAACGATTAACCGCCACTTGCAAATCAATCCGATCCATCAAAGGCCCCGAAAGTTTTGCCCAATATTGTTCCCTCTTTTGGGGCGAACAAGTACACTGTTGGATCGAGTCGCCATAGTAACCGCAAGCGCAAGGATTCGTACTAGCAACTAATGTAAATTGTGCCGGAAACATCACCGATTGTCTGGTTCTAGAAATCGTCACATAACCGTCTTCTAAAGGCTGTCGCAAAAACTCCAAAACATCTCTTTTAAATTCAGTTAATTCATCCAGAAAAAGTATGCCGCGATGTGCTAAGGAAATTTCACCCGGACGCGGAAAACTGCCCCCGCCAACGAGAGAAGGCCCGGATGCTGAATGGTGAGGACTGCGAAAAGGTCGATCGCTCACCAGCATACCCTTATCCTTCAACAAACCAGCCACCGAATGAATTTGAGTCACATCCAAAGCTTCATCAAAAGTCAGCGGTGGCAAAATACCCGGCAAACGTCTCGCCAGCATCGTCTTGCCGCTTCCTGGCGGCCCCACAAAAATCAAATTGTGTCCACCGGCAGCCGCAATTTCCAAAGCCCGCCGCGCGTGAATTTGCCCCTTTACGTCTTTTAAATCTAGACCCTGAAACCTAGTTTTTCCTAACTCTTCTCTACCGTTTACTTGTATCGGTGAATAAACTTGAGGATTGTTCAAAAAATCAGTAACTGCAAATATATTTTCAAAACCGTAAACAGATATTCCTTTTACTAAAGCCGCTTCCTTTGCATTGGCTGCTGGTACAATTAACCCCGAAATACCCATTTTGGCAGCAGCAGCGGCGATCGGCAAAACCCCCGCCACAGGCCGCAAACTCCCGTCCAAAGAGAGTTCCCCCAAAAACAAATAATCTCCCAACAGCTCGGCGCTGACCTGTTCGGATGCTGCTAAAATGCCAATGGCGATCGGCAAATCAAAACTCGGGCCTTCCTTACGCAAATCCGCCGGAGTCAAATTAATCACAATACTCCGCATCGGAAAACCATATCCCGAATTTTTGAGCGTAGCCTTAACCCTTTCTTTAGCCTCTTGCACCGCCGAATCCGGCAACCCCACAACCACAATTTTCGGCAGTCCCCCCGATACATCAGCCTCCACACCCACCTTTACCGCGTCAATTCCTACGATAGATGCACTCCAAACCCTCGCAAGCATTATTTTTTATCCTCAATTTGCCTGTCTTCGATCCATCATCTATTATGATTAACAATGACTAATGAATATCAGAAGAGGCAAGAAAAACTTTTCGTTGCCTCTTCCTTTTCTCCTCTTCTCTTCCTTCTCTCCTCCTGCCTCTTCCCCCTTCCTCCCTCCCCTTGTCCCCTCCGCCTTCCCCCTTCCCTGAAAATTTATCCGTTACATCCCGTACATTGCCCGTTGCCGAACTTCGTTAACACCCATGACAACCCAAGAAACGCTTTTCAGCAAAATCATCCGCAAAGAGATTCCCGCAGACATCGTTTATGAGGACGACTTAGCCCTCGCCTTCAGAGATATCAATCCGCAAGCGCCAGTCCACATCCTCGTCATTCCCAAAAAACCTATTCCCAAATTAGCCGATGCCGAATCGGGAGATCATGCCCTCATGGGACACCTGCTGCTGACTGTAAAACGGGTAGCCGAACAACTCGGACTCAGTAACGGCTATCGCGTCGTGATTAATACCGGCAATGACGGTGGCCAAACCGTAGATCACCTGCACCTTCACATTCTCGGCGGACGGCACATGAAGTGGCCCCCAGGCTAAAGGCTAATTTTTAGGCACAATTTACGAACTCATCCTCAGAAACCCGGTTTATGGCAATTGCAAAGCGCCTTATGAACCGGGTTTTTAGTTGATGAATCCGGTTGATTGCGGATTCTGGAGAATTTAGTGCGATCGCCACATCCGTGAGAACATAAATAACTTCTTGAATAGAGCCGATACTCCTCAAGCATCAATGATTTGATTCTCGTTCTACAACCGTCAACAGTCAACCGTCAACAGTCAACTGTCAACAGTCAATCCACCTAGGATATGTAAACAAATATTAAAATTCATCTGCTCAATCGCCAATTAAGATATGTTTAACTATAAAGAAGTTTGACCTCAACAAAAATAATTTGACTTAACTGCTGAACCAACCTACAGAATAAAGATTCAGCTCTTCTGCCCGCTTTATTTTAACCGTATTTATTCTGTAATATTACTTTGCAAACAGCCACAAAAATTCATCAAGAATCAAGTTATGTAAAGGATTATAAATTTATTCAAATATAAGCACTAATCCCTTTGCAAACTGTTGTGAATAGTGTTACTAATATAAGCGTGGAGATTTCCACAACAGAACGTTGAAAATTCAATTAAGCAATCATAAAACAAATGACAACAACCGTACAGCGTCGCGAAAGCGGCAACGTTTGGGAACGGTTCTGCGAGTGGGTAACTAGCACCGATAACCGGATTTATGTTGGTTGGTTTGGGACAATCATGATCCCAACTCTGCTGACCGCAACCACCTGCTACATCATTGCCTTTGTAGCAGCTCCTCCTGTGGATATTGACGGCATCCGCGAACCAGTTGCTGGTTCCTTGATGTTCGGCAATAACCTGATCAGTGGTGCTGTTGTTCCTTCGTCTAATGCGATCGGGCTTCACTTCTATCCCATCTGGGAAGCAGCCTCTTTAGACGAATGGTTGTACAACGGCGGCCCTTACCAGCTCGTCATTTTCCACTTCCTCATCGGCATTTTTTGCTACATGGGCCGCCAGTGGGAACTGAGCTATCGCTTAGGAATGCGTCCTTGGATCTGCGTAGCCTACTCTGCACCTGTGGCATCTGCTACCGCAGTATTTTTGATTTACCCGATCGGGCAAGGCAGCTTTTCTGACGGAATGCCCCTGGGTATCAGCGGCACATTCAACTTCATGATCGTGTTCCAAGCCGAGCACAACATCCTAATGCACCCCTTCCATATGTTGGGAGTTGCTGGTGTCTTCGGCGGTGCTTTGTTTTCTGCCATGCACGGTTCTTTAGTAACATCTTCTTTGGTTCGCGAGACAAGTGAAAGCGAATCGCTAAACTACGGTTACAAATTTGGTCAAGAAGAAGAAACCTACAACATCGTTGCAGCCCACGGCTACTTCGGTCGTTTGATCTTCCAATATGCAAGTTTTAACAACAGCCGTTCCTTGCACTTCTTATTAGGTGCGTGGCCAGTTGTCGGCATCTGGTTTACCGCTTTAGGTATTTCCACGATGGCGTTTAACCTCAACGGTTTCAACTTCAATCAATCGATTATCGACTCCCAAGGTCGCGTCATCAATACTTGGGCTGATGTCATCAACCGCGCCAACTTGGGTATGGAAGTTATGCACGAGCGCAACGCTCACAACTTCCCCCTCGACTTGGCCGCCGGTGCTGTCACCCCAGTAGCATTGGTTGCTCCTTCCATCAACGGCTAAATTTAGCTGTTGATTAATAAAAAGCGCTCTCTCCAAATGAGGGCGCTTTTTGTTTTGGAAAGCATAAATTAAGAGATTTATTTTTGATATTGTTTCCGCTACACTGACCAGAATCAAATTGGTTTGTAGTGAGGACTTTAGTCCTTTCTTGGATGCAGACTAAAGTCCTCACTACAAACCTTTATGATATGATATATTGATTAAGAATTATTATAGCCTTTCTCAAAAAGGTGAGGTATGACTGACAGGTTATATAACCACTGAAACCAAGAGGGCTCTCTTCCCAACAACGTCCGCGAATCTTTCTGAGAACCGCTATATATTTAATTGGTAATCATCAAAGTGGCGATATTTAAAAGACTTAAATTTGAAAAACTCGCGGTTGAGAAATCTCAAATATTCGGCGGGGCGATCCTCTTCGAGGGCTTCGCTAACGCATTTTTCAGCGGCATTTTGATGGCATTGACAACAGCACCAGTCAATGCTTGGCCGTTGGCTTGGGTAGCATTAGCACCCCTGTGGGTTTTGGTTGTCAGTTATGAACGAGCAATAATCACAGAAAAAAAACAAAAAGTTCTTCCTTCTTTCCTATTCATTCTTCCTGCTTCCTTCTTCCTTCTTCCTGCTCTCTGGGGAATCGGCTATCACGGATTAGCCATATCTTGGATTATGGGAATACACCCAATGACTTGGTTGGGAGTTCCTTGGTGGCCCAGTTTGGCGATCGCACTTTTTTGCTGGGCATTCATCACCCTCTGGGGAGCCGGATTAGTCACTGTTTGGGCGTGGCTATTTATAATTCTCAACTCCCTCACTTTACCACGCAAAAATCCTCTTCTTATTCTTAACTCCCCCCCTTTACAAGGGGGGGCAGGGGGGGGTAGATCTAAATTATCAGGGTTGGCCCGCGTGTTAATTGGTACAGCTTTGTGGTGCGCCTTAGAAAGTATTTGGAGTATGGGTTCGCTGTGGTGGACATCACTATCATACACCCAAAGCCCGCACAACTTAGCCATATTGCACCTCGGTCAACTCTCCGGGCCCAGCGCAGTAACAGCGGCAATTGTAGCAGTAAATGGCTTAATTGCTGAAGCTTTTATCGCAGGAAAAAGGAAGAAGGAAGAGGGAAGTTCGGCAACGGATTGTGTAGCGGATGTAACGGATGTAACGGATGGGATGAAAAAGGAGGAGGGCTTTTCGGCTTCGCTCAAGGTAAAAAGAAAGAAGAAGGGAGAAGGAAGATGGAAGAAGTGGGTTGCTTATATTTTGCCTGCGGGTTTATTTTTAGTTTTGCATATTGTCGGCTGGAGTTTGTACAATCGCCCGTTAATTCAAGAGGCGGGAACAGGATTAAAAATTGGGATTATTCAAGGCAATATTCCTAACGAGATTAAGTTTGACTCAGGTGGTTGGCGGCGCGCTTTGGAAGGTTACACGGCTGGATATAAGGAGTTAGCTGACAGAGGAGTAGATGCTGTGTTGCTTCCAGAGACGGCTTTGCCTTTTATCTGGACAAACGAGTATCAACGTTCTACTCTTTCTTTTTACCAAGCGATTCTCCAACGCGGTGTTCTGGCTTGGGTTGGAGGATTCGGACAGGAAGGAGATAGCATGACTAATAGCTTATTGGCGATCGACAAAACAGGAGAAATTGTCAGCCGGTATGATAAACTCAAGCTAGTGCCCTTAGGCGAATACATCCCTTTTTACGAAATCTTAGGCGGCATTATTAATCGGCTGTCTCCCTTAGATACTCATTTAGTACCAGGGAACTCAAAACAATGGTTTAATACGCCGTTTGGCCACGCTATTGTCGGAATTTGTTACGATTCAGCGTTTGCTGAAGTTTTCCGATATCAGGCGGCAAATGGAGGTGAATTTATACTCACAGCTTCCAACAATGCCCATTACAAACCGCCAATGCTGGCTCAGCATCACGCTTTGGATGTGATGCGGGCCATTGAAACTGATAGATGGGCTGCGATCGCAACTAATACAGGTTATTCTGCTTTTGTAAATCCTCGCGGCGAGACGATTTGGAAGTCTGGAATTAATACCTATGAAGTCCGAGATGCTACTATTTATCGGCGGCAAACTCGGACTTTGTACGTGCGGTGGGGAGATTGGCTGACGCCTTTATTGTTGGTTTTAGCTGGGTTAATGTGGTTAATTGCTAGAAATTAACGTTAGGCGGAAGCTATAGCATTTAGATCTCCATATGAGGTACTCATGGGCATAGGGCATAGGGCATGAGTTACTGGTTATTGGTTATTAGAACGAACAAGAAACATAAGACAAATAAGCTCCGAGGCATTTAAATTGCACGTCCGAATAAAGTTAAACTTTTGTGGGGCGGGAATCCTGCCCGCCGTAAAAATACAATTTAAATGCACAAAAGCGTAACCAATCACCAATGACTAACGCTCGACAACCAATGACCAATAACCAATAACTAATAACCAATAACCAATAACCAATGACTAATCACTAATGACTTTAATGCTCTTTTGCCCGAGCATGAACGCTAGGAGATAAAGTAATTAAATCGTTGATATTGCGCTGCATAGTAGCACAAATATTATCCAAAGGCAAATCATTGGCATCGTGTCCAAAAGGATTTTCAATTTCAATGCCGATTTCTTCGATACCGAACAAAGCAAAACTAATTAAAGCTACCACAGGGCCTGTCCCCCAAGTTAACTCCTTCACCATTTGAAAAGGCAGTGCCAAGCAGTAAAGCAAGAGTAGCTGTTTGAGATGAATCGCGTAAGCAAGAGGCATCGGAGTTCTCAAAATCCGCTCGCAACCGCTCAAGGCCTCAATCATGTTATTTACTAACTGATTCATCGCAGTTAGCCGATAGACATCGAGGTTATTTGCCTCGTACTGTATCGTCAAATAATCCCCAATCCAAAAAGCAATTTCGAGGGGAGGATTGTTCATCTTTTTGAGATTCTCATACTGTTGGGGTAGTACGTAAGGCTCTATTTCTGAGCTAATTGGTTCTTGGCGCAAGTGCAATTTCATTGCTATGGCAAAAGCCACTAATAATCGCAAAGTAGACTTTTTTTTCGCTAAATCATCCGGTTCTCGATCGCTAATAGATACCCAGATTTGACGTGCCAAATTTCTGACTGCAATAATTAAGGTTCCCCAGCACCTCCGGCCTTCCCAAAATCGATCGTAAGCTGTATTTGTCCGAAACACTAACAATAAGCCGAGGACTATACTGGGAACAATGCTTGATAGGATGGGCAAGGATACTGGGAAGTTAAAAAAGTACAGTACCGAAATCAACAACCCAAAACTAGCGCACAGCATGACGCGGCGCCAAATGAAAAAAATGATCGACCCTTGAAACTGGAAGGCAACTTTAAACCAGGGCCGCTTTTCTGTAATCATCACAATCTCCTGTTAAAATAAAATCCAGCACTGGGGACTGTATGGGCGTGACAAATGCCTGCTAGACATTGTTTTCAGATGCGATCGCACTTTCACCGAATAGCAAGGGTTTGAAGCCCTTACTCAGGTCGGCAGATTGTGATAAGAACCGAGTTTAAATCTCCGTTATTATCACTTCGCTGTCAACTGTCAACTGTCAACTGTCAACTGTTCACCACGCTGCTTTTATCCGCACAACCTTCGGATTTTACCGAAAAAACTCATCTTTGCGATCGATCGCCAATCTAATATTGATTTCATTAGACACTTAATTAGGTAAGATTGGTTATGTATCTTTAGACCTCAGCTTCCGTGCCAGAGCTACCGACATCTGTACCCCCGCATTCTCCCCGATTGCCGAACCAACGGTGGCAAATTTATTCGCCTCAACCACAGCAAGCCGAACAGTTTGCCAATGAAATCGGTTTGTCATGCTTGCTAGCACAGGTACTTATTAATCGCGGTATCGATTCTCTCGAAGAAGTGCAAGGGTTTATCGAACCGGAATCTCTGGTTTTGCCGGCGCCACTGGATGAATTTCCCGATTTGGCTGCGAGTGTCAAATTGTTGCGGGAGGCGATTTCAACAGGGCAGAAAATTGCGATTTGTGGCGACTACGATGCTGACGGGATGACGAGCACGGCTTTGTTGCTGCGAGCTCTGAGGGCTTTGGGCGCGAATGTTGATTATGCGATTCCCAGCCGGATGCACGAAGGTTACGGGATTAACGATCGCATTGTAGAAGAATTTCATGCCGAAGGTGTGGCTCTGATTCTGACGGTAGACAACGGGATTGCAGCCTATGGCCCAGTTGCCAGAGCGCGAGAACTCGGTGTAAAAGTTATTATTACAGACCACCACGATTTGCCGCCAAAACTGCCCCCGGCTGATGCTATTCTCAACCCAAAATTAATTGCGGAATCTTCGCCCTATCGCGGTTTGGCTGGAGTAGGCGTTGCCTATGTTTTGGCGATTACTTTGGCTCAAGATTTGAAGAAAGTTGGCGGGTTGGTGAATCCGCTGCTGGAATTATTTACCTTGGGAACTATTGCAGATTTGGCGCCTCTGACAGGAGTTAACCGCCGCTGGGTAAAGCGGGGTTTGCGACTTTTGCCTCACTCGCAATTAGCCGGAGTTCAAGCTTTGATTCAGGTGGCGGGAGTGCAGCCTGCAAGTGCGGAAAATTTACCTCTTTTTAATTCAAAAACTCAAGCTAACAATACCTTAAAGCCTGAAGATATTGGTTTTCGGCTGGGCCCGCGGATTAATGCTGTGGGGCGGCTGGCTGACCCTCAAATTGTGATAGAGTTGCTCACAACGGACGATCGCGAATTGGCACTCAAAAACGCGATGCAGTGCGAACAAATAAATCAGCGCCGTCAGGAGTTGTGTCAGGAAATTGAGCAGGAAGCGATTGCTTGGTGCGAGAAAAGTGCGCTCAATTTACAGCAGGAACGAGTTTTAGTTGTCGTGCAGCCCGGTTGGCACCACGGGGTGATTGGGATTGTAGCATCTCGGTTGCTCGAACGTTACGGCGTACCCGTTTTTATCGGTACTTTTGAGGATGAGGGTGGCGAAACGGGTAATATCATCCGGGGTTCGGCGAGGGGAATTCCTGAATTTAATGTATTTGATGGGCTGAATTTTTGCGCGGATTTATTAACTAAATTTGGCGGACATAAAGCGGCTGGCGGTTTTTCGATGCCTGCCAAGAATCTCGAACAATTCCGCAAGCAACTGTCAATTTTTGCGAATCAATGTTTGCAGCCGGAACACCTCAAGCCGTTGGTTTCAGTAGATGTGCGAGCGGATTTGGCTGAGATTAATCTTGACCTTTACCGACAAATTGATGCTCTAGAACCTTGCGGGATTGAAAATAAGGCTCCTGTATTTTGGACGCCTAATGTTTGTATTACTGAACAAAAAATTGTTGGTAAGGGAGGTCATGTTAAACTAACTGCAACTCAAGATGAAAAAGGTTCGGCTAGTTTGAAGGGGATTGCGTGGCGTTGGGGTGAATATTTTCCGTTGCCTCGGCGGGTTGATATTGCGTACCGCTTGCGGGAAAATAGTTTTAATGGCAAGACTTCGGTTGAGTTGGAATTGTTGGGTGTCCGCTTAGTGGCCAGTGCTGCTAGTTCGAGGCCGTCGGTGTTTGGAAAAGTTGAGTTTGATTATTGCGATCGCACTTATTCTTGTAGTCTGTCTCCCGCCGGTTCTCAAGAGGAATTGAGAATTCGCAATTCTCAAGGGCAAGTTTTGGTTGTTGAACCTGGACAAAGCATGGGTTTGTTGGGTAACTCCCGCCAGGATGCTAGGGAAGTCGATGTATCTCTACCTTTTTTCGAGAATTTGATTCAAACGGCTAAACACGCCCTCGGTATTTGATCTTCAGTTGACAGTTGACAGTTGACAGTTGACAGCTACCTCTTCCGGTCAGTCCGAGGATTGAAGCAATGAATAGTCTTATTTTAATTTCTCCCTCACTCGTGTTCCGGCTTTCAACCAATTCTTTCTGGTAAACCTAATTCATCGGGGTGAAATTTAGGGAAAATTCGCCCGCACAAAAACAGGTACAAGCCCCCAACACGAAGGTTAGGATCGAATCGACAATTTGAGACCAAAATTCAACCTCGCAAATCAAATTTTGGGACGGGCTAGAAGCCCATCCCACAAGAAAAAAGATTTTTGTGGGATGGGCTTCTAGCCCGTCCTAACTATTTTTGCAAGAAGTCTAATTTACAATCTAAAATCTCAAATTGACTTGAGTGGCGATCGAGCTTTGGGAATTTTGAATTTTAAATTATGCAAAACTCTCAACTATCGATCGCCAGCCGTGGTATAATTACAGGTCGCCGCCTTTAGCTGCCAACAGAAAAATCACGATCGGGCCAGAAAGCACGACTGCTGCCAGTAAAGCTACCTGAACAATAAGTTGCAAGTTTACAGGGCCTCCGCCGTTAAAAAGATCCGTTATAAAGTCCATGTGTCCTCCTGACTGTAGTGAGTAAGTCTAGATTGATGAGAAAATCCGCTTCTGATTTTACCGGGCGATCGGCCCTCTTTTTTAAGGAAGTTTACAAAATTCAACAAAATGTAAAGAACGATCGACCTGCGGGCGATCGCAAATTCGGCTAAAAAACCCTGAGTTTGGGCGATCGTAATTAGTCCGGTTCATCCATGGGGCTGCTTGGAGGCAAACCTGCCCGAAAAATCAACTCGGCAGTCAACCTCAATTCTGGGAAAGCCAGCGATTCAACAGTGTCATCGCCCCGAAACTGCTTTACCTGATACTCCCCATCTACTAACTGGCAAACTGAAAGGGTGGGTTGTTTGGGATTCCCAATGAACTTGCGGCCACCTAAACCCAAATAGTCCACAATCCAGTATTCAGGGATGCCAATTTCTTCGTAATCAGCAAATTTGAAATGGTAATCATCTCGCCAGTTCGTGCTGACGACCTCTACAGCCAGTCGGATCGAAGACCCCATCGTGATGATGGACTCCCTTTCCCAGCGCGGTTCCTTTGCCAGAGATGCTTGATCTAGGACAATTACATCGGGCTGATAACCAGCCTCATCGCGAGTGGGTTTAAGCAGGCAGTCACCAGGGATGCAGTAAGGTAATTCGCGTCGGTCAATTTCAACTCCTACTTTTAAGCTGATAAAACCTGTAACACCGGAATGGCGGCCAGTTCCTAGAGGCATTTCGACAATTACTCCATTGTGTAGTTCGTAGCGGTGAACTGAGTTCTCTGGATACCAGGCTGCGAACTCATCAAAAGTGACTGTTTTGGGGATTGTTTGGGCTTGGATCATGGTGTTGTTCCTCCTTTGCTAGATTTATACTAGATATTAGCCAGCTTCCTTACTTTCCTTGCCCCGCTTAGCTTTGGTAGTTGGCGGGGGTTTGGTTTATGTGAGTCCGGAGCTATCAGGTTCACTCGGAGGTGCGCTGGCTGGATCTGACGATCGTTTATTCCTCTCTATCAAGGCTTTCTTGACCAAGACAAGAACCAGTTGAGGAATGGAACGAAATTCAGAATCAGCCCAAATTTTTAACTCCTTGTACTCGTCAAAGTCAAAGCTGATGGTAGTTCTTGGTCGCTTGGTAGCCATATCGCGCGGTTGTCTATACATATCAACATTATCCGCGACTGTCTACCGAGGCTTCAATTTACCATCAGGTACATCATACTTGACAAGTGATGTACTTGTAGATTTTGATAAAGCTCACAGCCAAAAAAGAGCCAGCCCCAAGCATAAAACAGTCATCCGTACAGGAACCAGGGCTGGATGCCTTTACCGGAGAGTGTTCGCAATCAAAAATCGAACCGTCTTTTCGCGAACTCCTTCTGCGGCGCTGGCACTTGGTATACTTGAAAGGCTTTAATCTCTCTTAAAGTTGGGCATTTTCCAGATAATGCTCCAAATCTAAAATCTAAAATCTAAAATCTAAAATCAAATTATGGCTACTTGGCGTTGCGTAAAGCAGTGCGGTGCTTGTTGTTACCTAGAACCAACAGAGCGCCCTGACCTGGACGAGTATTTATCTACCGAGCAATTGGCGCTCTACTTGAGCTTAGTGGGAGATGACGGTTGGTGTATAAACTTTGACAAAGAAACGAGGGAATGCGGAATTTATGCCGATCGCCCGCGCTTTTGTCGGGTAGACGAGGAAGTGTTTCAGGATATGTACGGGATTGAGCCTGCTGAGTTGAACGATTTTGCGATCGACTGCTGTTTGGAGCACATTGAAGATATGTATGGCGATCGATCTTTGGAGATGATTCGCTTCAACTCTGAAGTTGGAACGATCGCCTTACCCGACAATTAACCGACTTGATGTCCCTGTGGGCTTTGTGCTTCCGAAGCATTTTTCGAGATCGTATTTCAATCTCAAACCTAAAATCTCAAACCTAAAATCTAAAATCCTCTCCAGGTCGATCGCTCCAGAGAGTGTAAAAATAGACAAATCAAGGAAATATCGCGCAGTTGAGTTGAGCCATGAGCAATCGAGAGGGTTTTACAGGCGGATTTATTGCGGGAGCCGCAGTTGGGGGCTTGGTAGGGGCAGTTTTGGGTGCGGTGCTGTCGAGGCGCGCTGCTGAAGCTTTGCTGAGCGATCCTTCCGATGCCAAGATCAGAAAGATGCGCCAGAGGAAAGCCAGCCAACTCGAAGCCGAAGGGATGGAAGTAGCAAGGCTGAGTTTGGAAGATAAAATTGCCCAGCTAAATCAGGCAATTGATGACGTGCGGCTGCAACTCGGCGATGTCAACGGGAACGCGCCAGCCCACAACAGCGAGGGTTCGATCGCCCCTGACTCCTGAATAAGATTGAAGATTTTAGAGCAGTCGGGGAGTAGAATGCGGGCGATCGACCAACTGTCGCACATTTCTCTGTTCAACTTTCCCATTAAAAACCAAGGCAAAAGTAAAAAGGAACCACAAAATTGCTCAGCCTCTACCCTCAGTGCCTTCCCTCTTCCGCAGCTATGCTAAACTCAAAGTTAAAGTGTCTGTAAACTTTACTCAAACGACAACCAAAATTTATGAGTTATTCAATAGGCCTTTTGGCAAACACGCTAGCGACATTTCTGCAAATCTATCTAGTCCTGATGATTATTAGGGTACTGTTAAGCTGGTTCCCCAACATCAATTGGTACGACCCCCCGTTTTCGATTTTGAGTCAGTTAACAGATCCTTACCTCAATCTCTTCCGCTCAATTATTCCCCCCTTGGGAGGTATTGACTTTTCTCCAATGATTGCGTTTTTTGTACTTCAGTTTGGCTCGCAATTTCTGATCGGTCTTTTGGGCAGCTTGCAAACCGCTTTTTAGTTATCAGAAAAATAGGGTTTAAAACTTCCCCCTTATAGGGGGAATTTACATTTATAGCCGTTCTCGAAAAAGTGAGGTATGCCCTATGCCCTATGCCCTATGCCCTATGCCCATGAGCACCTCATATTTCGCTCGAAAGGCTATAGTTTCACTAACGGCGAACCACGCCAGTAAAACCTGTAGCTTTAAACTGCTTGAGCTGCAAAGGTGTTCGTTGATTGGCTGCAACCGAAATTCTGAGCTGAAAATCGCTAATTCCGGGAGGAACTTCTTCGATAGAACCTAAGCGAGTCCGGTTTTGCATCACTGGATTTTCATCTGCATCATAAATACGACCGAAAATATCAGCATCAAAAACAGGTTTGCCGCTAGTATTTTCAGCTTTCCCAGTAATCAAAAAGCAATTAGCTTCCATAGAACTGCCGCTGGTGACTGTTCCTTCTGCCATTTCTGCGGGACATTCGTGATAGGAAAGATCGGAAAGTTTAATCTGTGTGGTAGCCCAAGCTGGTGGAGTGAATACCAAACTCAAAATTGCGATCGCCCAAGTGGCAAAAAGAAGACTGATAGCTCGAAATTTCATAACAATTGCAGCGTAAATATATTTTACTCAGCTTAGCGCGAATTCAAGGTCAAATTCTTAACCTCCTCCGGGAAACAGCACTGCCGTGTCCGGCTCCAGGAGGAGACTGCATTGCTGTAGGGAAACGGCATTAGTCTAAACCTAAATGCTGGCGCAAGGCTTGGCGCATTACATCCACAGGGACATATTCTGTGTCCAGCCAAATTTTCAAGGCTGCTGCTCCTTGTTGAACTAGCATTTCTAGTCCGTCAATCGGTATTGCACCGCGAAGCTGTGCATCTTTGAGCAACTGAGTAGGATTCGGGGTGTAAATCAGATCGTAAACGATCGCACCTGCGGAAATTCGATCGAGCGCAGCAGCAGCAACCGGCGACTTTTCCCCGTGCGGGTGCATTCCCACAGGAGTTGTATTCACCAGCAAATCGGCCTGCGAAATCAACATTGACAAATTATCCCAAGTATGTACCTGCAAATTCTGCATCGGCATCGGAGAATTAACCCAACTCTGTTGAAATTCCGCTAAATTGGGGGCGCTGCGCCCGACAACGTGAATCTCTGCAAATCCCAATTGAGCGCATCCAGCCACAACAGCCCTCGCCGCCCCGCCATTCCCCAAAATTACCGCTACTTTCTGACTCCAATCGGAACCCCCCCTAGCCCCCCCTTGGTAAGGGGGGGGACAGGATTCCAAAGCTCCCTCTTGGTAAGGGGGCGGACAGGATTCGACAACCCTATTGCTAATTTCTAAGGTATAGCTTGCCTCTTGCTCCCCCCCTTGGCAAGGGGGGGTTGGGGGGGGTGAATTTGGCTCTTGGCAAGGGGGGGTTGGAAGGGTTAGCAACGGCGCGAGAAAGCCTTCTACGTCGGTATTTGTGCCGCACCAACCTTTGTCAGTGCGGTAGACGGTGTTGACTGCGCCGATCGCCCTAGCAATGGGAGAAACCTCCGCCAGCAGCGGTAAGATTGCCTGTTTGTGAGGAATCGTGATGCTAAATCCCCGAAGGTCGATCGCGGCAAATCCTGCCAGCGCAGCCTTTAAATCCTCTGGTTTTACCGGAAACGGCAGGTAAACAAAATCGACACCCAAGTGAGAAATGGCAGCATTGTGCATCACCGGGGACAGAGAATGTGCGATCGGATGACCAATTACTCCGAGCAGTTTAGTAGTGCCTTTAATCATAGTTTGAAGTCAGTTGTCAGTTGTCAGTTGTCAGTTGTCAGTTGTCATCAGGAAGAAGTAAGAAACTTATTGTATCAATCAAAGATTTATGCAGAAGCCGCAGATTTAAGGCAGATCGACGCAGATAATTTGAAAGTAATTTATAGCGGTTCTCAAGCGGGGTGAGGTATGTCCTATGCCCTATGCCCTATGCCCTATGCCCTATGCCCATGAGTACCTCATCTTTCTGAGAAGGCTATACATCTTTAATCTTTTACAAATCAAAGCTATTTGGCCGCATTTTCGGTATCCCGAAACTCCTTCGCGTCAGCCAAAATCGGATTGACATCAAACCAGTAATCCTCGCCGTAACGGTACTCAAATACCCAAAGACTGCGGAGCAAAATTTGGTATTTAGTTTCACCATTCACTGTTTTGGTAGCAGATACTTGGCGGAGTAATTGCCACTCATCAGGTTCGATCGCCAAAGTAAGCTGGTGACGGCGTTGGACAATCACATTTTCCAAAGTTTCCCGCGACACAGGAGGGTCTTGTTTTTGCAGACAGCTATAGAGTAGTTGTAACAAATTGCGAACATGACCCCCGCTAACTCGACAGAGGCGATCGAGAGTTTCGGCAGAATCGAAAATTTTGCCAACCAAAGCATAGCGCTGCGACGCCTCCACTGTTGGAAAAGCGCGCGCCAGAACCATCTGTCGCAGCAATTCGACACCCTCTGCACACTCAGAAGCGTCATTCAATTGCACCGGCACCATCGGCAAAACCTTTGGATCTACCCCGAAGCGATTGCTAAGCTGACCCAAGTCGTTAGAGAAAATCAGCACCAAAGGAATTGTATACACGACATGACAGTTCAGTCTTGCCAACTGCTCCCCGCGATCGACAAACAGATATTCCGGCTGCATCCGCCCCGTTGGTTTCGCGCACAGGTGTATGCGATCGAGATTGTCGATAATTACCACAAGTCCCTGTTTACCTTGGCGCTTGAGTTCTTGATTAGCCGGTTCCAGCAACTCCTTATTGAGCGCATCTAAAATTACATTAGTCCGCGGCTCCAAATATTGCCTCAACTCCGATCGCAAATTCGGAGCATCCTTCGCCTTAGCAGTAATTTTGCCAATACCCAAAGACAAAGAAAACTCTCCATCCGTGCTAGCATTTACCTCACCCAAACCGGGGACAGAAGCTCCCGCTTTCAGATCTATTTGAGTTTGAAAAACATCAGCAACGCCCTTGAGCAAAGCTTTAAAACCCGTCGGTTGCAGCTTGATTTTCATTTTCTCAATGCTTTCGCTCACCTGACGCGCCACGCTCAACAAAATGTCAGTGATATCGACATCAGCCATGTCTAAATCTTTACTCGACTCAAAATAAACCACATGAAAACCTTGCTCCTGCAATTGAGCTTGCAGCCGCAGCAATTCTGTGGATTTCCCCGAGCCGATGTGACCGGTAAATAATTGACAGGTAGGTACATCGGGCGAGAGACGGCTGATGGTGCGCTCCAATTGTTCTACGATTGTGCCGCCCCGCACTGACGAAAAATCGATATAGTATTGTCGGTCTTCTTGATTTGCTACTGCCAGGGTGTAGCTGGGATTGCAGGCCGTATAAAATTTCTGTAAATTTAGTTCCATACCCTGTTCTCTGTTTTATAATATTATGCCCTAAGAGCTTCTTCATTGAGCAATTTGACCGCTCCGCACAAATTGCTAGTTGTTTTGATGTTTTATTGGTCTTTCAATATCTAAATGTATATCGGAATCCGCAATTACAAATCCCACTTATTTTTTGCATTCACAGAATGAACAAAAGTCAGTAATAACTTGATTGGATCGAGCGTGAGGACTTGAGTTCTCTCCAAAATCAGAGGACTCAAGTCATCACAACTAACAGATTGATTGCGGAGAATTTGCCGAACAGCATCTGACACAGGCGATCGCGAATTTGTCTGCTAAAATCAAAGACGAACTGTGGGCGGTAATGTTCTCCAGTAAAATTGGGTATTTGAGTAGGGTTAACCGAATGCAGAAAGGGCGAGCACTTGCACTCGCCCCGATGGATTATCCAGTTAAGATTGGCGGGAATCTCCAACCTCAAATCTAATTGCATCAGCGAATCGCATAACAGATTTCTCACCGAGCCAGATTAATTTGCCGAAACTGTTGGGTGTACCGATTCACCAGATTTCAAAGTGCTATGTTGCATTAATTAATTCTACCATTCGTTTGCCTACACCTGCGGCGGAAGCGGGATTTTGCCCTGTGACGAGTCGATCGCTCGCCACCACACAGACTTGAAAATTAGCAACCTTGGTAAACTTCGCCCCGCGTTCGATTAATGTTGACTCCAGCAAAAACGGCACGATATCAGTCAATCCCACAGCGGCTTCCTCTTCATTCGTAAAAGCAGCCACAGTCTTGTCAGCAACCAGGTATGTACCGTCAGACAGCTTAATATTGACTAACGCCGCAGGCCCGTGACAGACAGCACCGACAATTCCGCCTGCTTCATAAATAGCAGCCGCAATCTCAGCGAGTTCCTGGTTATCAGCAAAATCCCACATGGTTCCATGTCCGCCAGCATAGAAAATAGCAGCATATTCTGCGGGTTTAATTTGTGCAGGATTCAGAGTATTTTCGACTCGCAAAACCTGCTCGGAATCGTCTAAAAAAGCCTTATTTAGCGGGTCTTCCAAATCAATCCCAACCATTGGAGCTTTGCCGCCTTTTGGACTGACAAAATCTACCATTAATCCGGCTTTAGTAAATGCGTCCAAGGGATGGGTTACTTCTGGGAGATAGAAACCAGTTTCTTTACCAGTGTCACCAAGAGTATCGTGGCTGGTTAAAACAATCAGAACTTTTTGGCTAGTCATATTCGATTCCTGTTGTGGGTGTCTTTGTGCTCGTTGTTTTTATCCTAGGTCGAATTCATCTAAAATACAAATTATGAAAGTTTCGTGTAACTATAAATCTAGTTATACCAAATCCCAATGCCGAACTTCCTAACATCCGTTAAATCTGAGATATTTCACCATTGTCAGCAACAGGCTTTCCGGCCTGTTCCACAAAGAGTGCATTTCTTGTGGGGGCTTAGCAACAGGCTTTCCGGCCTGTTCCACAAAAAGTGCATTTCTTGTGGAATGGGCATCTTGCCCGTTCCTAAAATCCATTGCCGAACTGCCTTATTTATGATTAGCTTTGAGTGGTATCGCAGCTTTATCGAGGTTTACCGCGTCGGAACCGTATCCGGGGCGGCCCAAGTTCTCCATCTGACGCAACCGGCTGTCAGCCAACACGTCGCAGCCCTAGAGTCAGCTTTGGGAAATCCGTTGTTTCAAAGAACTCCGAGACGGATGGTGCCGACGGATGCGGGAAAAAGACTGTATAGTCAAGTTGCAAGTGCGATCGAGAAACTCGAATCAATTCCCCACAAAAACTCCAGCGCCGAAACACCACAAACCATCAGAATCGGTACACCACAAGAATTTTTTACCGATCGCATCCTCAGTCAATTACCCCAAGACGATCACACTTTTTACACAATCCAATTTGGACTAACATCGGAGTTGATCCAACAACTCAAAGCCGGAAAACTAGACATCGTAATTGCTACCCAAAAAATTACCTTGTCTGACATTGAATATGAACTACTATTCGAGGAAAACTTCTGGCTAGTCGGGCCGCCAAATATGGCGATTCCGATTGCTGAAGGAATCAGTCAAGCAGATTTAAACCCACTTTCTCAATGGCTATTAACTCAACCTTGGATTGCTTACAGCGAAGAATTACCGATCGCCCGCCGCTTTTGGCGCGTCGTGTTTGGCAAAAGAATCGATGTTCAACCCAAACTAATTATTCCCGATTTAAGAGCAATTAGACAAGCCGTTGAATGCGGATTTGGCTTTAGCGTGCTTCCCGATTACTTGTGTGCAGATTGGGTGACAGAAAATCGTTTGACACTTGTGCTTAAACCTACACAGGCTGTTACCAATCGGATTTGGCTGGCTTTTCGGAAATCGGAAAGACAGTTGCCAAAAGTCAAACGGATGTTAGAAATTTGCCAAATCAATGTAAACTAAGTTAGCCTTAGAGTAAACCATCAATATCAATTCCACTTGGAGGTCACTTGTGGTAACATCTGCACCAGAAGCTACAGCAGAACTGCAAAAACCTATTGGCGAACAGCGCGTCGTAATTTGGGGGTTATCTTGGGACGGTTATCTACAAATTCTCAATGCCTTACCCCAGTCACGAGGCTGTCATTTGATCTATGACAACGGGATTCTAGAAATCACCATGCCCTTAGAAGAACACGAATTTTCAAGTCGATTAATCGAGTGTTTTATTCGGACGCTGATTGAACTCATGGGGATGCGGATGAAAACGATGGGTTCAACAACTATGAACTATCCTTTTCTGAAAAAGGGAGCCGAACCAGATAATGCCTACTATATTCAAAATCAACCCCTCGTCAAAGGCCGAAATGTTGATTTTACCAAAGATCCTCCGCCTGATTTAGTGGTAGAAGTAGATATTACTCATACTGATATTGAGAAAAACAAATTCTACGCTGCTATTGGTGTACCGGAGTTTTGGCGGTTCAATGGCAAAGTGTGGCGAATTTATCAATTGCACGAGGGCGAGTATATGGAGGTTGAATCGAGTCCTACCTTTCCTCAAGTGCCGAAAGAAAGGCTAATTGCTTTTCTAGAACAGGCAAAAGAAGATGAAATTGCGGCAATACGCGACCTGCGAGCTTGGTTTTAATGCTGTTTTTCTTGAGTCTTGAGCCACTCCATTGCCGATTTCGATTCAGCCTGCACGTCCTCCGACTGAGTAGCTAGCCACTCCTGATAAGCCTTTTCATCACCACCAAAAGAAGCTAGGGATGGAGCAAAGCGATGAGCCTTTTTCATCCAGACATTTTCAGGTGCTAAAGGCTTATAGGCGCAGTAGCAAATGCAAATTGTATCAAATCCTGCACCATAGGGAGGCGGGATTTCAGGGGTGTATTCTTCCACCCGAACAACTTCCCAGCCACTATCTCGAAAGGAGTCCCGGTTTTCTGGCACTGTTTCCGTCAGTCGGTGTCCGATCGCAGGAGCAGGTTTGCCACTAGAGTCGTAATGTTCGGCAATAGTGTTGATTAAAGAGGGTACTGAATCCACATTTGCAATGCGGTAAAATGACTTTCCGATTTGTGTCTCAGTCTTCTGACGATACTTTTCAATTTCACCTTTATCCGCTTTGAACAGAATCAGTTTACGCATCTTCTTTGTCCTCCTTGAAGTAATCGCCTTGCGTTAAATCCATGCGAGAGGGTGGAAACTCGCAGTAGCCATCGAAAACGCAATCAACAGGTAAAACATCAGTTGCGACTAGCTCTGCTTGCTTCAGCGTCCACCCGTAATTATCTGCCATATCCTCGCAGCATTCTTCATTCGCTGCCGCATGGCGGGTTTCATCTTTTTCCTCGTCGTATCTGGGTTTTGGCATAATTAAGTTACTCCTAGTTCGGATAGTCGGACTTTGGAGAAGTCGTCTCGGTTGAGTGTGTCCTCACTCACCGGGGCGCATTCACATAATTTATATTATAGAACCCAATTTTTATACCAATTTATTCTATCCATTATAATTGACACTTTCACGTCGAGGAACACTTGATGAAGCAAACAACTCGCAGCACACTCTTCCTTTCCTCACTCTGCGCTCTCTGCGCGCTCTGCGGTAAAAAAACTCCAAATTATCCCAAAAAAGGGCTGGTATAGTTACCAGCCCTTCAACTAATTTTAGATGTTAAATTACCAGTAATTTAACATCCAAAAACTCAAATTAATCTAACTTCTGTCAGTAACAGTCGCAGGCTCAAAACTCGGAACCACAACATCAGAATTCTGCTTAGTCAACTGGTTGTACAGCCTTTCAGTATTCGGGAAATTAGCAGCCGGTAAAGTCGGGAAGCGACGATAAGGAACAGTATCCTCACCAAAAGCCTCAGCATATTCAACAGTCAGCAACATCGCGTTGATAAAGCCCTTAATCCCTTTACTTGCCAAGATTTGGTTATAAGTCCGAATCTCCGCTTGATTGAGAGGAGCACGGCCCAAGAAGTGCTTCGTACCCAACTCAATCACCTTAGTATTTGGATAAGGTGCATAGAACTGTTTCACGTACAGCGGCGAACAACCTAAACACTCAATGAACTCCTTGAGATTGATTTCATTGTTGCCAAGTTTGCTTTCCAACGCCGTGAATTCATTCTTCACAACATACGAGTTGATGTCACGCTCAAAAATTTGACGGTAAACAGCTTGAATTAAAGTTTTCAAAGCTACCTTATCCGAAGTAGTTGTTAGCTTGAACACCTTAGTTTGTTCACGGCGCTTGCTCACACCTTGAGCAATCCGAGTTTGCAACTGAAGATCTCCGCCATCGATCGCAGTACCCAATTCGATAAACCGAGGTGTTTCAGGAGTCGGCTCAACGTTGGCCTTTTTCTCACCAAAGGAACCCGATCGCATCGTCCGCATCGACAAACCAGCCGGAGTCACATAGCGCTCGTAGGGGACTGTATCTTCCCCGAAAGCTTCGTTGTACTCCATGCTGTCCATGATGCTATCGACCAGCGCGTAGAAACCCTTCTTGGCACAAATGTCAAAGTAAGCGTTCATTTCCTGACGGCCGTAAGTAGGGCGTCCCAGGAGTCGGCGGTGGATGTACTCGATCGCCTTACAAACATAAAGCTTGCTCCAGTACATATTGCGGAACACATCGGATTTCGCCAACATCCGAATAAACTCGCGCATCGGGATGTCGCCGTTTTCCAGCTTAATTTCCGCCACCTTTTGGCGCTGGCCGTCGAACACATCGCGACCAAACACTTGCAGGTAAGCAGCCCGAATCACCGCTTGAGTCGAACTTTCGGTATATTTGACACTGGAAGCATTGCTGTAGCTGCTGGAGGCACCGCGAGCGGTTTTCTTGGAAGCCACATAGTTGCTGGGTAACTGGTCTAGTTTAAAGACCTTGGGGCCCAGAGAACCAGGAGCCGCACCGCGAGCCGCTGGGTTGCTCAATTGATTGTCAATCCCCGCACCTTGACGGATCAAGATCCGGCGAGTGTCTTTGCCAAAGGGAGCTGGACGGTTCTTAGGGTTACGAGTTTCTTTCGGGAAAATCGCACCGAACTGAATTTCCAGCGGATCGTTACCAATACCGTAAACGTGCTGATCTGGTAGAGGCTGAGTGTAGCCTGCGAACAAGGTGATGAACTGAGGAACCTTGCGGAAAGGAGCGCTGAAATTGAACAAATCAATTTGCGGGCCCCAGTTGCGACATTCCTGAGCTTCCTGGCCCAAACCGCGCAGGTAAGGGACTGTTTCTTCGCCGAAGTAGTCGGAATATTCCTGAGAATAAACCATCGCGTCTACGAGGGCTGCCAGGCCGCCTTTGGTGACGATCGCAAAATACTTGCTAAATTCTTCCCGCGAGCTCAAACCGCGGCCGAGGAAGTGGCGGGCCGCCAGTTCTACAGCGCGACTGTTGACAAACGGTTCGTAGAATTGCTGGCGGTACAGAGGAGATTTACCAAGGCGGCGAATAAACTCTTTCATGGAGATTTCGCCGTTTTTGACCTTAGATTCCAGGTCAGAAATGCTTTGGCTGTAGGCGCGGGTAATGTCGCGCTCAAAAACTTGGCGGTAAGCTGCTTTGATTACTTCAATCTTTTCAGCCGACGACAGACCCGTCTTCATGACGAATTTCGCCCGATTTTCCGCTGCGTTGAAGTAGATTTGAGGAAGTTGCAGCCCTTGCTGGTCATTGGTTTCGCGCTGACGCACCTTCGGTGAAGGTGTAGGAGCTTTAAATTCGGTAATTGCTACGTCAAAATACTGTGCGACGATCGTGCGTGCTGCCTCATCATTCTTGAAATAGTTCAAGGATGCAGCCTTCATTTCCTGCATTGCCACAATTGTCGCCGCCGACGAGCAAGCATTTTCGATAATTTCCCGCAATCCGCGGACGTTTACCGAAATAATGTTCGGGTCGCCAGCAACGATCGCGTAGGTAATGTAACGCAAAAACCAGCTCAAATCCCGCAGAGATTTGGTCATGTTGCTCGGGCCGTAGCGCGAGACATTAATCGGCTGGAATCCTGCTGGAATTGGGCCGCCACCGCCGCCGTTAGTGGAAAACAGATTTCCCAAGCCCAAGAATCCGCCGCCACCTGAGCCTTTGCCGTTACCGCCGCCGCCACCTGCGCGACCTTCAACGTAAGTAACAGTTCCTAGTTTCATGCCTTCAGAGACATCTACCGAGCCGCCGCGAGTTGCGCCAGCCATAGCCATCACAGGTTCTGCTGGTCTTTCCAAAAATGCCAGCGGGGAACCGCCGACAAAAATCCGGTTGGCTGCGCGGGATACTATCAGTTCCGAGTTTCTGGTTAGCGTCTCAGAAATCGCGATCCGAAGAGCACCGGAACTGAAATAACTTGCCAGTTCGCTGAGTTCGCCCCGCTGTAGGAAGCGGTCTTGCTGTTCAGCTTGCGAAATCGTTGCGACTGGTACAGTTTGATATAGTTGCGGACGGGCAACTGAGCTTCCACCACTTGCTTTTACAGTCATTAGACTCCTTCGCTCCCTATCTAAATCGTTGCAGCATTTACCCAGACTAACCTTGCCTTCTCATGCAGGTAAAATTAGGTATTTTTGCTTTGTTTACTTTTTGCCTTGACCTATCACGAGGTTAGGGCGCTTACTTTCTTAGATTAAAATGTTTTGGTTTCATCTTTCGTCCTGCCGGGAAATGTCCGACCCGAAGACAGGCGCCGGCAGTCGCTCCGCCCTTGCTTCGCCCGTACATTCCTGGAAAAAATACAAAGGCAGGATAGCTGACTCCTGCGACGATCGCAGCAAGAGCCGTGAATTCAGGAAAAAGAAAATCCAAAATTTTCTTCTGCCTTTTTCTGGGCTTTTTACTTTCTGCCGAAAGACGCCGCTGCCTTACCCGAAAGCTCAGCATTGGGTGATGGACAGTCCTCGTTTGTTAAAAAGCCTGCCGAGATTTATTGTATAGATTTAAGAGAGCTTATATGAGAAAAAATGATAAGTTTTATTACGCTAGCGCTGTCAGTAGGCAGTTGTCAGTAGGCAGTTGTCAGTAGGCAGTTGTCAGCCGTCAGTCCAATCCCATCCCGAAGCCCAACTCAACACTTAAAACTCTTCCCTAATCTATGGAAACTTCGCCTGATATCAGTGCTGCCGTGCGTCGGCTTTACGATACTTTTCCTTTCCCGCCCGATCCTTTGTCGGACGAACCACCACCGGGATACAACTGGCGCTGGAGTTGGCCGGATGCTTACAATTTTTGCACTGGCCAAAAGCCGCCAAAACTGGATGTTCGGATTTTGGATGCTGGCTGCGGCACGGGTTCGAGTACGGATTATCTGATTCACTTGAATCCTGAAGCGTCGGTAACAGCGATCGACCTTAGTTCCGGTGCTTTGAAGGTAGCACAAGAACGTTGTAGGCGATCGGGCGCGCGCGAAGCTGATTTTCGCCACCTCAGCCTGTACGATGCCGATCGACTCGAAGGCGAGTTCGATTTGATCAATTGCGTGGGCGTGTTGCATCATTTGCCCGATCCGATTCGTGGCATTCAAGCACTGGCGGCGAAGTTAGCTCCTGGTGGCTTGATGCACATTTTTGTGTATGCTGAATTGGGCCGCTGGGAAATTCAATTGATGCAAAGGGCGATCGCACTTCTCCAAGGAACTCAAAAAGGCGACTATCCCGATGGTGTGAAAGTCGGCCGTGAAATCTTTGCTTCGCTACCAGAAACCAACCGCCTTGTCAAGTACGAAAAACAGCGTTGGGCGGGAGAAAATCTGCGAGACGAATGTTTTGCCGATATGTACGTTCACCCGCAGGAAATTGACTACAACATCGAGACTTTGTTCGAGTTAATTGACGCTTCTGGATTAGAATTTATCGGTTTCTCAAATCCGGGATATTGGCAGTTAGAAAGACTTTTGGGCAAAGCACCGGAATTGATAGAAAGAGCTCAGGGTTTGACGGAACGGGAGCTTTATCGATTAATTGAATTGTTGGATACGGAAATCACTCATTACGAGTTTTTCTTGGGCAAAAAGCCTGTTAATAAAATTGATTGGTCGGATGATAAAGCACTTTTGGCGGCAATTCCAGAGTTGAGCGTTTGTATGCACGGTTGGCCGAGTCAACAAGTGTTTGATTGCAACTACCAATTGCTCAATTTGTCAAGTGCTGAATTTGAGTTTTTGCAAGGTTGTTTACCCCCCCCAGCCCCCCCTTGCCAAGGGGGGGAGAAAGAGGTACAGAAAACTGTGGGAGAGATTTTGGCGGATGTTGAGGTGGGATTGGATGAAGTGCGATCGATCTTATCAAAACAGCTAATTTTGCTAACACCTAGTTGAGCCGTAGGGTGCGTCAGTTGCCGTTATTTTCGCTAAAAATCGAGAATCTACGAACTGACGCACCCTACAAGAAGAGTCGTAGGGTGCGTCAGTTAGTGTTACTTGCACTAAAAATGGATAATCTCGAACTGACGCACCTTACCATTTCTGTTAAATCCCCAATTAATCAAGGCTTTACAGTTGGGGGATTAACAGCCGTAATTTCTGAATAACGAGCGAAATCAGCAATGTTAAAAGTTAGGATATGGGTTAAACCATGAACTAGCATAGCCGCAACTAGACGCGCATCATGAACGTTGACACCTATAACCTTATACGTTATCACCAGTTGCTCCCATTCTTGATAAATTGCTTCGGTATCCAATAACAGAGGAAAAAGCTGTTTTAAGCGATTAATTTCTGCCTCTGCTTCTGTTGCAGTACGCCCTAATCCATTTCTCTGGATCGGGCGCGTGCAAACGTTCCAAAACTCGATCAAATTTTGGGGTACGATATAAAGTTGTTCCCCGCGATCGCGCAGAGTAATCACGGCATTGACAGCATCAGGATTCATTGGGTGTGCTGGATCTACACTACGCAGCAGTATGTTTGTATCTACGAGAAACGGCATTTAACCTCTGTCTCCATAAATGCTCTCTCTGCTAATAGCTTCATCTGAAAGAGTGGGGAAATTTAGGGTACGATGACTGTCAACCCATTCTTGAAATGCTATTGACCATTCTGTTGGGGTAGCTGTTTCATAAAATGGACGTTGTTGAGGTTCAATTAGCTGTTTGAGCATCGCATCTAGTAATGGTTTAATCTGATCCGCCGTGCGGCTGGTAATTTTTGCCAAAACTTGAGTAATCGCCTGTATCTCTTGTTGGTGAGATTGCTGAAGATTGTGCAGCATAATTATCCTTGAGTGCAAGTTTTTGGGCTGATGATAGCAGGGTCGATCGCACTTTATTAAATTGATTGTCATATTATAACTCTAGCGCTAATATTGCTCACACCGAGTTGAGTCGTAGGGTGCGTCAGTCGCCGTTATTTTCGCTAAAAATCGAGAATCTACGAACTGACGCACCCTACTTGAACTGGTACTCCCGGTCCAGGATCGGGAGTAAATCAATCAAACACTAACACCGTATTAAGTGTGCGACTCGTTTAAGTCAGAAACAAGAGATCGCGGATAGTTCAGGTAAAGCGTAGAGCGCTGCGCTTTTGATGGCGGTTTTGAAGCGCGATCGTCTGAAATTACGGAACTGCTGAGGATAAGGGGCGATCGCCTGAAAGTCAAACAGGGGCAATACGGGGGGAGTAAAACAGGAGGTCTTTTTTTAATCCGCAGCGAGTGGCGAGGGTGATCGCCGTATCCCTGGTGTAGCGAACTGTTAAGTACCTACACAAAATTAATTGTATATTTTATTATTAGTTGTAGGGACTTAGCATGCCAAGTCCCTACAAAATCGGTGGTTAAGTAAAATCAACACAAAAACATACAATTAATTTTGCCTACCTACTTAAAAAGAAGAGTACAAGTAAGTCTTTCATTTAGTTCGGCAAAGAGCAGGTTCTATTTGAGCGCGAAGCGCTTCGTTAGACTCCCAATCTTTCGCTCGTCTTAAAATTAAATTTTGACCATCTGAGCCAATCCCTATTAAGTTTAGACTACTAGCTAGTAATAATGCCCCATCATTACTCTCATTCATAGAAAAGGAAGATACTTTGCCTTCTCTTCTTGCTTTGTCTGCCTGATCGATAGTTGCTAAAGTATTAATCAATTCTCTGTTGTTAGTACGCACAGGTAATTTTTCGCCTTCAGCAATTCGTAATCCACATATCTGAACTGATGGCGCTGAACAGCCACTAACTAGGATCAAACTTAAAATTGAAAAAGCAAGGCTTCTTTTAAAAAACATATAGACTTTAATTACAAATAGCATTGTTTAGGCACATAGTAATATAACATAATCCAGAAATGTTGAATGGTGTAACAAAACTTAACATTAATGGGTATATCTATCCTGTCAGTCGTAGGGTGCGTCAGTTGTCCTTATTTTCGGTAAAAATCGACAATCTACGAACTGACGCACCCTACAAGTTTCAGTTGAGCCGTAGGGTGCGTCAGTTGCCACAATTCCCCGCCTAAGCCCTGTAACCCTTGTAGATAAATCAAATTGTGAGTATACATCCACCTAAAATTTGACATCTATATATAAAAATGGTTAGATAGAATGTCAGCCATTTAAGATACTGTAAATGAGTAAAGTTAAAGACAGTTGGGCAACGTTAGGATATTTGATAGCAATGGGTGCAATACCTAATTTACTCTTCAACCCTTACATAAACCATATATGGAAGCCACCAGCTCCTAAACCAGATGAGAATTGTAAAACCAGCGACACCACACAAGCCTGTATAGTCACATTTAAAAGTTTTGAAAAACATCCTAAAGGAGGATGGATTATGTATGTGGAAGGTAAAGAACCATACCAAATATTTGCAAAAGGTTTACCAAGAAACCAAGTAAGGAGAAAACTAAAAATAGGGGTAGAGCAGAAAAGTGTACACTATGAAACTTGGTGGACATTAAAATATTGGTATACAATAGATGAATTTGAAAATAAAAATAGAAAGTAAAACTTTGTTTAACCTTCTAATCCTAAACTTTAAATTGTAAGTTCATGTAAATGAAATGGAAACACAAATCTTACTCGCTATCTATTTTTTCAGTTGAAAAAGAACCTCTAATTCTTTCACTATATTGGTGGTTACAGTACGGACAATTGTAAGTCTCTCTTTCTCTACCGACAGGAAAGGACATCTCATTTCTGATTAAATGAAATTGTTTTTTACATTTTGTACAAGTTTCTAAAGACGGTTCGGAAGGAAAAATAGACATAATTGTGTTGCCTTTTGTGACTCAAAATCTTTGTTCTTGCAAATATATCACATATCGAACCGCCCTCACCGCGCTATCACCGCTCTCTGTGTGCCACCGCACCCACACCCTCCCAGTTTTCAAAAAAGCTGTGGGTTGCAACGTGCAAGTGTGACGGAAAAAAGCTAGACCGCCACCGCTACAATCCGATCGCTCCGACCGTGGCAACCTGGCCAGACGTTAGACCTGCGCTAGACCCGCGAGCTTTGCCTGTGATGCAACTCTGCCAGCCTTACCACTGCCACAGGAATCATGCCACAACCCGCTAGACCCCGCCAGATGGTGCATTTTGTAGCCTTGCCTGTGGTGTCGGGGCGATCGCCCCGTGTCGATCGGACAGTGCTACCCAGCTTGTTAATTCAACTAGAATCACTGCGGCCGCCGCTTCCCTCGGATGTGTAAATATTTTAATAACAATAGCAATCCTGGAAGGTAAAAGATGACACAAGCCCACAAACAGAAACTTACCTTTGAAGAGTACCTCACCTATGAGGACGACACCGACAACCGCTACGAATTAATTGATGGAGAGTTAGTAACATTGCCACCAGAATCGGGCCCCAACAATTTCATTGCTAACTATCTACTATTCACTCTGGCTAGTAGCGGGTTCATCCCACTGAGGCTGATCAGAACACATATCTGCGAAATCCAACTTCCGATCCTGCGGGAGGGCGACGCAGCTAACCGCTACCCAGATTTAGTGGTTTTGCGCCCCGAACACATCTTGCTGACAGCAACCAGGCTAACCATCACCCAAACTATGCCACCTCCTCAGTTGGTTGTCGAGGTTGTTAGTCCAGGTAGAGTTGGGCGCGATCGCGATTACATTAGCAAACGAGCCCAATATGCGGCGCGGGGCATCCCTGAGTATTGGATTGTTGACCCTCAAGAGCAAATGGTAGCGGTACTCAGGTTAGAATCAGGTGAGTATGTGGAAGTTGGGATGTTTCAAGGGGAACAAGCACTTGTTTCTCCAACGTTTCCGCAGTTGAATTTGACGGCGCGACAAGTCTTGGGAGGGGAGTTTTAGTTGGAGAATGCGCCAAATTGCATAATTTTCACCTAAGCTACCTTCGGGCAAATTTCGACTTTGACAGTCATACCTACTTTATTGAGCATTGCAATCAGAATGTCAACGGAAAACTGCCCAATTTTACCTTGAGTTAGAGCTTTGATTCGATCGTTGGACTGTTGGAGATGTTGAGCCGTTTGATCGAGAGTCCAACCGCGCTCTTTAATCTGATGGATCAGGGCAAGCATTAGTTGCGATCGGATTAGTAAGTTATCAGCTTCTTCAGATGAGAATCCGAGGTCTAGAAAGATATTATCGACTGCTTGGGTAATAGTATTTTCGCTCATTGTTCCGGTTCTCTTGAGTTTAAACGATTTTGTAACAACTCTTGGTAGCGTTTCTGCCCAACTTCGATATTTTTCTTGGCTGTTTTCTGAGTTTTATTTTGGAAGGCATGGAGCACATAAATAGCTTCTTCAAATCTAGCAATATAGAAAACCCGATAGGCATTTTCTGTCCGAATCCGAATTTCTTCAACGCCTTTACCTACGATCGACATCGGTTTAAAGTCTGGTGGTTGTATGCCCTGCTGGAGAGTCCAAAGTGAAAAACCGGCTTCTTTTCGGGCATCTTCAGGAAGAGATTGGATTTCTTCGCGGGCAGGGCCAACCCACCGAATCGGCTTGATGGTCATCGAGTTTGTTGAGAATCGAATACTGTGACAATTATACTCAAGTATTGCCTTAAGTATTTTATTTCTTCAGCGCTCTATGTCGGTTAGTTCAGCCGCCGATTTGAGACATGGTGCGGCTATAATTTCCTTGAGTAGTTCCCGAATCTCGCTGCTTGAAATTAATCTCCGGTTTAATCTCTAATATCTGCTGCACTCGATCGCGCAATTCAACCGTAGACACCCCATTCCGCAGAGCCGTTTTCAAGTCAATTTGCCCCGTTTCGTTCAGCAGACAAGGCCGCAGCCACCCGTCAGCAGACAAACGCATCCGATTGCACCGATCGCAAAAACACTCCGACATCTGACTAATAAACCCCAAAGTGCCCTTCGCCCCCGGAATTTGAAACACATCCGCCGGCCCATTTCCCCGCACTCCCGACTCGGCTAAACCATATTTATCGCTAATTTGTTGCCGCAATTCTGCCGAAGCTACCCAACCTTTATCGCCAAATAAATCGCCATTGCCGATCGGCATAAACTCAATAAAACGAACGTGCCAATTCCGGTTAATAGTTAATTCTGCTAAATCCAATATTTCCCCATCATTCACACCGGGAATCACCACCACATTCAACTTCAGCGGGTCAAATCCAACTTGATAAGCTGCTTGAATTCCTTCCCAAACTTGCATCCAGCGCGATCGGCCCCGACTACCAATTATCTGATCAAAAGTCTCCGGTTCCAGCGAATCCAAACTAATATTAATCCGGCGCAAACCAGCATTGTAGAGATTTTCGGCCATTCCCGCCAGCAAAAAGCCATTAGTTGTCATTGACAAATCTCGCGTTTCCGGCAAAGATGCGATCGACCCAACCAACTCCACCACCCCAGGGCGCAGCAGCGGTTCCCCACCAGTCAACCGAAACTTAGTAAATCCCACAGGTATGAAAACTTCCCGCAGCAAAGTTAGCAATTCCGAGTGAGTTAGCAACTGCTGCTGCAACACATAGTCCAACTCGCTACCTTCCGGCATACAATAGAGACAGCGGAAATTGCAGCGGTCTATCAAACTAATCCGAAGGTAGTCTACGGGATTCATGTCAATGATTTGTAATATTATTTAATTATAAATGCGGACTCGATTTTCTGCAATTATTGATAGAAAGCAAAAGGGTGCATCTCAATTTGGGAAGGGCGAAGCATTCCGGTAGTCAATCTCTGGCGATAGCTAATAAATCGTCTGCCGGAATGCTTCGCCCCTACGAAGATATTTGCAAAAATGAGATGCACCCAAGAAGCAAAAAAACGACATCGATTTCTCCCTCATCTCTTACTCTGCGCTCTCTGCGCCCTCTGCGGTTAATAAAAAAAATCTAATTTGCAAATCCATATATCTATGACATTTTTTAAATTTGAAGCTGACTTTGTAGAAGCCCTGCGCTGCATCCCAATGCAAGTACGCCTCAAGTTAGATACTTGCGGCATCAAACTCAAGTTGCAAGATTGGAATCATTTTACTCAAGCAGAACGCCAAACACTTGTAGAGCTTCCTTGTGTGACAAGTGCAGAAATTCAAGATTACCGAGAACAGCTAAACCAAATATTAATCCAACATACTGGAAAATGCGGAACCGATTTGGCGATCGACCAAAATCCCCCGTGGATGGATGCTGCAACCATACCAGAATCCGTCACAGCAAAAGCGCAAGAGCTCGGATTGACTGTTACCGATGCCCAGTGGAGCGGTTTGCAGCCGCTACAGCGGTTTGCTTTAATCAAACTTAGTCGATCGAGCCACGAGAATAAAAACTTTCTCCCCGCTGTTCGAGAATTTCACCTCGTTGCATGAGAAGCCGGAATTATTGAATAAGTCCGGCTTCTAGCAGGTTCTAGCCGCGGATTTTACGTTTAACTGCGTCCACCTACTCCTAGCTTCAAGCTTGTTTTTGAGCTAACTTTTGGCGGCGGCGGGCTAAAATCAAACCCCCCAAGGAAAGCAATCCGCCGACTACTGTTGTCGGTTCCGGTACTGCTTCGGAGTTGTCCCAAGTATCCTGTACTATTTCCAGTGGTTGTGACAAGTCGCCGATACTGTCGGATTGATCGATTACGAGCTCCGCGAGAGTAGTTGGGCCAAAGTTTGAGCTAGTTCTAGGTAAGCTATTGAGCACTCCTGTTCCAGCTAATCCGCTGATGGCATTCCGAATCCAGTTGTATTGCGACGAGACGCGAGTAGTAGCAGAAATATCGCCGTAGTCAGCCAACCTCTGGTTGTTCTGGCTGGTAATAAAAGAGTTGACACCGGCCAGGAGTCCGCCGATGAACAGTGCTCCACCGCTATCGCCCCGGGCTAATTGGTATTCTAGGTTGAGAGGGCGAGTCAATGGCTGTGAGGGATCGACCGATCGAGGATCGTCGAAATCTGACACGAGTATTCCGTTGGAATAACCTAATCGACTACCCAGGCCGATCGTATTCTGACCAGCTCGTTTTGTTTTGTATGTTCCTACATTTTCGCCACTTAAGCCATTGCCTGTATTTCCGAACCCGACGTAGCTGCCGACTTGCAAATCTTCGTTAGTACCGGAGTACAGGGTGGCCGGATTAATGTTCGAGATTGAACTGCTGAGCCGATACAAGCCTATGTCAGCGCCTGCACTCGCGTTCCGGTTGCTACTGGCCCATCCTCCGTTCTGAAGTCCCAAATTGATTGAATAGCTGCGCCCGCCAATTGAAAAACCTGCACCAGCAAGACTTTGTTGACCGTTTTCAAAACAGTGCGCTGCGGTTAGTACCCAGTTGGCACTGATCAGGGTTCCCGAACAAAGGGTGAACGTGTTGTTAGCAAATCTCATGTCGAGGCGGCCGACGCTGGCAAATTGGTTTTGGTTGGCGAAGTTTGTGTACTGGGCGTCGGATCGATCGTGCCGAATCGTACCGGCGATCGCGCTGCCACTGAAACCTGCTGCTGCCACAAAGGCTGTTAGCGTTGATGTAATTAGGTTTTGAGTTTTCACAGTAAGCACCGAGATCGATGTTAAATTTGTTGTTCTATTGACCTATCTGGTGCAAAACTCGATTTTTATGCAAAATGTTGGGCTTTGTTACAAATCTTTATATTCGCCAAAAAGCTCCCGTTTTTTTATACTAAGTAAGAAAGATTTTGTGCGCTTCAGGCGATATAAAGTGTGAGTTGGTGCGATCGGGCGGTGGGAGATGTAGAATTATGTCGATCGACCAAAAAGATTTCCGAGTCGCTCGACAACGACAACATGATAAATATTCAGAGAATCTCCGGCTGTCTGCATAAAACCCTTCTAGCTTCTGGTTTCGGAAAGGTTCGGCACGCTTACCTGGGTTCGGTAACTCAGCCAGACTTTTCTCAGAAACCAATCAAAAAATTCATTTTTTTTTAAGTTATGTTACCTGCGCGTGGTATTATTCGATCTGAAGTGTACGAGCTGTAGCTTTTGTCACACTTGTCGCTACAAGACGGTTTCAACCGAATTAATTGTAGTGGGAGTCAACTAACACCGACTGCTTTAAAAGTCAAGTAACCTTGTCAGATCAATCTCGCGCATCCATCGCTGAAACGGGGGACATCTCTCAGACAGGTTCGTCCGAACCGGAGTCCACCGACACTATGCAAGATTTCTACAAACTTCAACAACAGTTGTTTGTGGTCACTCTCGCTTTCACGGGAATAATTTTTATCTCGGTGTGGATTTTTTATTCACTCAACATTGCCCTAAATTATATGCTTGGGGCGATCGCCGGTGTGGTTTACTTGAGAATGTTGGCTAAAGACGTTGAACGCATCGGCCCGCAAAAAACGAGTCTGAGCAAAAATAGGTTAGCTGTATTTATTGGGTTGATTGTAGTATCAACTCAGTTGAAAGAGCTACAGATTTTGCCCATATTTTTGGGATTTCTGACGTATAAGGGCGCGATCGTCTTTTATATGCTGCAAAGCCTGTTTGTTACCGACCCTGCCAATGGGTCAGGCAGTCGGTGAACCCTCCACTGTGTGAACTTCTTGTGAATGGAAATGCTAAATGTCTTAAATGCCTTTAATGCTTTTCCCCTCGCTGAGTTGGAAGTAGGAAAGCATTTCTACTGGCACATAGGCAGTCTCAAAGTTCACGGACAGGTATTTATTACCTCCTGGATTGTGATTGCTCTCCTCCTGATAGCTTCCCTCGCGGCAACTCGCAATGTGCAGAGAATTCCGAGCGGAATGCAAAATTTCATGGAGTACGCCTTAGAATTCGTTCGAGACTTGGCTAGAAATCAACTCGGCGAGAAAGAGTACCGTCCTTGGCTGCCATTTATTGGCACATTGTTCCTGTTTATTTTTGTATCGAATTGGTCGGGCGCTTTAGTTCCTTGGAAGCTAATTAAGTTGCCAGCGGGCGAACTAGCTGCTCCGACTAATGACATCAACACGACGGTAGCACTCGCATTGCTGACTTCTTTGGCATATTTTTATGCAGGTTTCAGTAAGCGGGGTTTGGGTTACTTTAGTAAGTACATCGAACCGACCCCAATTTTGTTACCGATCGCGATTTTAGAAGATTTCACCAAACCTCTTTCCCTGAGCTTCCGTTTATTTGGTAACATCTTAGCGGATGAATTAGTGGTGGCGGTGTTGGTGTTATTAGTTCCCCTGTTCGTACCTTTGCCCGTAATGATGTTGGGTCTGTTTACCAGTGCGATTCAAGCTTTGGTATTTGCCACCTTGGCAGGAGCTTACATTCACGAAGCATTGGAAGGACACGGCGACGAACATCACGATTAACTCTCTAAAATTGGGTAAAGGCGAATAGCGAACAGTCAAAAGCCAGCGGTCTAATGACTAATGACTAATGACCAATTACCCAACATCTCTCTTGAACTCTGTACACAAAGATTAAGGAAATTTATCATGAATCCGACAATTGCTGCTGCTTCTGTTATCGCCGCCGGTCTAGCTATTGGTTTAGGCGCGATTGGACCTGGTATCGGTCAAGGTAATGCCGCAGGTCAAGCAGTAGAAGGTATTGCGCGTCAGCCGGAAGCAGAAGGCAAAATTCGCGGCACTCTCCTGCTGAGCTTAGCATTCATGGAATCCTTGACCATCTACGGTCTCGTTATTGCATTGGTGCTGCTGTTTGCTAATCCCTTCGCTTAATATTGAAGGATTGCAAAAAAGGGGCGGATGTCTTTCCGCCCCAAAAACAAGGAGGAACTAAAAGTGTTTGATTTTGATGCAACTTTGCCATTTATGGCATTGCAGTTCCTAGTTTTGACGGTAGTCCTCAATGCGGTTTTCTATAAGCCCATGACTAAGGTTCTGGACGATCGGGACGAATACATTCGTACCACTCAAGTGTCAGCTCAGGAACGCTTGGCAAAAGCCCAGAAATTAGCGCAGGAATACGACCAAAAACTGGGAGAAACTCGCAAACAGTCTCAGGCAGTAATTGCTACGGCTCAAGCGGATGCCAAAAAAATCGCGTCGGCAAAAGTAGCTGAGGCTCAAAAAGAAGCTCAAGTTTCGCGAGAAAAGGCAGGCCAAGAAATTGAGCAGCAAAAACAAGAGGCAATGCGCTCGCTAGAACTAGAGGTAGATACTCTGAGCCGACAAATTCTTGAAAAGCTATTGGGCACAGCACTGGCCAAATAGCTCGATCGAACAGTTTTAGATTTTGGGTGAATTCTCAAATCTTAAATCGGTTCATCCAACCTGCACGCGCAATTATGGAAGAGAATCATGGGGACTGTTTTATTGCTAGCCACAGAAGCTAGCACAGAAGGTGGTTTCGGTTTAAATTTCGATATTTTAGAAACCAACCTGATTAACCTGAGCATTGTTATTGGATTGCTGTTTTACTTCGGGCGCGGCTTCTTAGGAAATATCCTAGGCGAAAGACGCTCCGCCATTGAAGAGGCGATTAAAGATGCAGAAACTCGCCAAAAAGATGCAGCGGCAGCTTTAGCAGAACAACAGCAAAAATTGACTCAGGCTCAAGCAGAAGCGGAACGAATTCGCTCCGCTGCTGAAGCAAATGCGATCGTAGCAAAAGAAGCAATTCTAGCTCAAGCGGCGCAGGAAGTTGAACGCATGAAAGCAACAGCAGGTCAAGAGTTGGAAGCGGAGCGGGAAAGAGCGATCGCCCAACTGAGATCGACGGTTGTATCTTTGGCATTAGCAAAAGTGGAAGGTGAGTTGAAAACTCGCTTGGACGACAACGCCCAAAACCACTTAATCGATCGCAGCATTGCGTTACTGGGAGGCTAAAAAGTGAGTATCGTTAGCACAGCAGTCTTACAGCCTTACTCATCTGCCTTGATGTCACTGGCTCAGTCCAGCAATCTCTCAGAAAAGTTCGGCGAAGACATTCGTTCTTTGCTTAGCCTGCTAGAAGGTTCGGAAGAATTACGTCAATTTTTAGCCAATCCGCTGATCAAAGCGGATACTAAAAAAGCTGTAATTAAGCAAATAGCGGGTGAAGAAATGAGCCCCTTGATGCACAACTTTCTGAAGCTTTTAGTAGACAAAGGAAGAATTCTTTTTTTAGAAGGGATTGGCCAACAATACTTGGCAAAGCTCCGAGAACTCAACCAAACAGTATTGGCTGAAGTTACATCGGCAGTCCCACTTTCAGACGCTCAACAGCAGACTGTTCGCGAGAAAGTGCAGGCGATGACCAGCGCTCGTAGCGTAGAAATTGAAACAAAAATAGACGCAGATTTAATCGGCGGTGTGGTAATTAAAGTAGGCTCTCAAGTAATTGATGCTAGCCTGCGGGGACAATTGCGCCGTCTCGGAATTCGCTTGAGTTCTTAAACGAAGGAAGAAGGAAGAAGGAAGAAGGAAGAAGGAAGAAGGAAGAATCAAAGAGAAAACAGAAATAAGTAAATTTCTGTTTTCTAATTGTTAGTCCTAAATGCTTATTGCCAAATCCAAATTCTTTCTGGCTGCAAAGATTGACCATCCCAAAAAGGGCAGCATCCGACTTAAGTTAGTGGAAAGATAAAAATTTTAGATCGAAGTTAAAACTCCCAGATTTAATGCTGCGAGTAAATCTAAAATCTAAAATCTAAAATCTAAAATCGACTGACTGACAACTGACAACTGACACATAATAACTAACATGGCAGCAATCAGACCTGACGAAATTAGCAGCATTATTCGCCAGCAAATTGAACAGTACGACCAAGATGTAAAAGTCTCTAACGTCGGTACTGTTTTGCAAGTAGGCGACGGCATTGCCCGGATTTATGGCTTGGATAAAGCTATGTCCGGCGAATTGCTAGAATTTGCCGACGGCACTGTGGGTATTGCACTGAACCTCGAACAAGATAACGTGGGTGCAGTGTTGATGGGCCAAGGCCTAGGCATTCAAGAAGGTTCGGCAGTTACTGCTACTGGCAGAATTGCTGAAGTCCCCGTTGGTGAAGCAATGTTGGGCCGCGTAGTTGATGCTTTGGCCCGTCCAATCGACGGTAAAGGCGAAATCAAAACTACTGAGTCTCGCTTGATTGAATCTCCGGCACCTGGTATCGTTTCTCGCCGTTCTGTTTACGAACCGATGCAAACAGGGATTACCGCTATTGATGCGATGATTCCCGTGGGAAGAGGACAGCGGGAATTGATTATTGGAGACCGCCAAACAGGTAAAACTGCGATCGCGATCGACACAATCATCAACCAAAAATCGGAAGATGTAATTTGCGTGTATGTGGCGATCGGTCAAAAAGCTTCTACCGTAGCTAACATCGTCAACGTCCTGCAAGAAAAGGGCGCGATGGCCTACACAATCGTCGTAGCAGCCAACGCTAGCGACCCCGCAACCCTGCAATATTTGGCACCTTACACAGGCGCCAGCTTAGCTGAGTATTTCATGTACAAAGGCAAGCACACTTTGGTCATTTATGATGACCTTTCCAAGCAAGCACAGGCCTACCGCCAAATGTCCTTGTTGCTACGCCGTCCTCCCGGTCGCGAAGCATATCCTGGAGACGTTTTCTATCTGCACTCTCGCTTGCTAGAACGCGCTGCTAAATTAAGCGATGAATTGGGCGAAGGCAGCATGACAGCTTTGCCAATCATTGAAACCCAAGCAGGCGACGTTTCTGCTTACATTCCTACCAACGTAATTTCGATTACCGACGGTCAAATCTTCCTTTCTTCTGACTTGTTCAACTCTGGTTTGCGTCCGGCAGTAAACCCCGGTATTTCGGTATCGCGGGTAGGTTCTGCGGCTCAAACTAAGGCAATGAAAAAAGTAGCCGGTAAGGTGAAATTGGAATTGGCGCAGTTTGAAGAACTGGCAGCATTTTCTCAGTTTGCTTCTGACTTGGATAAGGCTACTCAAAATCAATTGGCCCGCGGTCAACGCTTGCGCGAACTGTTGAAACAGGCGCAAAGTTCTCCTCTGCCGATGAACGAACAAGTTGCTGTGATCTATGCCGGTATTAACGGCTACATGGATGACATCGATGTAGACAAAGTAACCAAGTTTACTCTTGGTTTGCGCGACTATTTGCGGACTAGCAAGCCGAAGTACGGCGAAATCGTTCAAGGCGGTAAGGCTTTGACTGATGAAGCTGAGAAGCTGCTGAAAGAAGGCATCACAGAATACAAGCAAACTTTCTTGGTTTCTGCGTAATTAGTCATTAGTCATCAGTGATTAGTCATTAGTTAAGTCGCAGATCCCCCTTAGGCGTGTTTTAAACCCGGAGATCCCCCCTAGCCCCCCTTAATAAGGGGGGGACAAGATCGTTCAAAGTCCCCCTTCTTAAGGGGGATTTAGGGGGATCGAGACTTTGAGAAAAACGATAGAGACATCTGGTTTCAGTCTGAAAATTGATACCAATAGAAAATGCCGTGTCTCTACCGTAGCTAAACTTAAAAACTGATGGCTGGGAACTAAGAACTCAGAAATAAAAGCTAAGGAAAAAGGAGAAAGTTATGGCAAATCTGAAAACTATTCGCGATCGCATTAAGTCGGTCAAGAACACTAAAAAGATTACAGAAGCAATGCGCTTGGTGGCTGCTGCTAAGGTGCGCCGCGCTCAAGAACAGGTGACTGCTACTCGTCCTTTTGCCGATCGCTTGGCAGAAGTATTATACGGTTTGGCAGAACGCTTGAAGTTTGAAAGCCAGGATTTACCGCTGCTGAAAAAACGCGAAGTCAGAACAGTGGGAATTTTGGTTGTTTCGGGCGATCGGGGTTTGTGCGGTGGCTACAACGGTAACATCATTAGATACGCCGAAAATCGCGCCAAGGAAATCAAAGCTGAAGGCTTAAACTACAAATTCGTGTTAGTAGGACGCAAAGCTACTCAGTATTTCCAACGTCGCGAACAGCCGATCGATGCTACTTACACTAACTTAGAACAAATCCCAACAGCACCGGAAGCAGCGCTAATTGCTGACGAATTGCTGTCTTTGTTCCTGTCGGGAACTGTGGACAGAGTTGAGCTAATTTACACCAAGTTTGTGTCACTAATTAGTTCGCGTCCAGTAATTCAAACCTTGTTACCCCTCGATCCTCAAGGTTTGGAAACTCCAGATGATGAAATCTTCCGCTTGACATCGCAAGGCGGACAGTTTCAAGTATCGCGGGAGAAGATTGGTACACCTATGAAGAGTTTGCCACGCGACATGATTTTCGAGCAAGATCCGGCGCAAATTCTGGAGGCACTTTTGCCTTTGTATTTGAACAACCAATTGCTGCGGGCTTTGCAAGAATCTGCTGCTAGCGAGTTGGCTGCACGGATGACGGCGATGAATAATGCTAGTGAGAATGCTAGCGATTTGATCCGTAGTTTGACGTTGACTTATAACAAGGCGCGGCAAGCGGCAATTACCCAGGAAATTCTGGAAGTTTCCGGCGGTGCTGAAGCCTTAAACGGTTAAGTTAGGGTTGACAATTTGTAGATTTTATGGTATGCGTCTGGGGGAACTCAGGCGCTATTTTTTTAGTAAATATAGGAACAAATTGGACGATCGGGACTTACACAGCCTCTATAATATAATGCTTTATAATTAAAGTAGGGTGCGTCGCTGTGACTATTTTGGCTATTGACAACGATTCAATAGCGACGCACCGGGATAATCTCCCGGAAGTCACGACGACGATCGCGAGCGGGGACAGCACTGCACTGGTAAAAATTATGATTCCGATGCCAGCTTCCACAATATTACTCAGATGAGTTTCGCACAGCTAGATGAATATTTAAATCAAGAATTTTCGCCGGATAATTGGTCAGATCATGCTGTTATATATGCTATTGAACAAGTGCAAAAACTTACACCTGCTGATTGGGAAGAACTGAAATCTTGTTGGTGTAATCGTTCCCAAGAATGGCAATTGCGCTGTGCCGAAATTATTTCCGATGCTGACTCTCAACAAGCAATTCCGTTGTTGCTAGAAATGCTTGAGATACCGGATGATGAGCTTACTCTCACGGCGGCAGATTCTTTAAGGTCGATAGATGCAGCCAAAGAAAATTTAGATCTGAGTCTTGATGTTTTAAAACGCTTGCAAACTCTTTCTCAAAACAGTCCGATCGCTCAAATTATTGTTAATGAACTGCTAAAAAAATTGCCAGTCAGATTGTGAATGCAAATATAAACTGCTAGTTCATGCCGATCGCCCATTTGATTATGACTCAATTTCCCCCGAAAATATCGATCGATCGCATCCTCGAACAAAATCCTGAATCCGCACTGGCTTGGGTCAAAAATACATTTTCGGCTCAAACCACCGCACCGCAAGACTTTAACTGGCTTTTATTAGCCGATGTTTCGTCTGCGAAGGCTCGAAAAGGTGAAAATAATGCGGGTTTATTCGATCGCACTTGGGCCGAAGTAGCAACCGCAATTTACGATCGACTAGCGGAAGTGGCGGAACAGAAAAAACCGGGTAGTGGGGAGTCTGTGAAGATTTCTTCAATGATGTTGCGGGCTGGGGCGATCGCCAAATACGGAATAATTCCCAACGATTCAGTTCTGGATGTTAACTTAATTCTACAATGGTTTTGGGATAACATCAAAGAATCGCGGGAAGATGTGGAACAAAAGGCTGCTAATTGGAAAACGCTTGCTATTGAAGAAATTCGAGAGTTAAGACAGCTTAAAAATCGGTTAAAAGTTATCGCTGCACTCGCGAATAGCGATAAATATGTTTTGGATGAAGAACTCAAAGCTTGGCTTTCGTTACCAGAGAAATTGCCGTAGTGAAACCTTATTTTACGACATTTGGCAATAATTTACCTGTTCATTAGTTGAGAAACATGGATAGTAAGATCGGGAAAAGCCAGGGGTTCAATGGTTCCCGATTGAAAAGTATTTCGCTGCTGGTAAAAGTCGCCTTCCGGGAAGCGGAACACGATTAATAGTCGATCGCGCAAGTTAACAACCCAATATTCTGGAATGCCTGCTGCTGCGTAAATCTTGCTTTTTTCCTCTAAGTCTTTAGTCAAACTAGAATCAGAATATTCAATTAGCCAAAAAATATTCTCTGGATAGGGGTGATGCTGTAGGTAGACATCGTTTAGGGGTTGGACAACGGCAATATCTGGTTCTGGTTCCGAGTTATTTGGCAGAGTAATTGGTCTGGCTTCGCGGATTTGTGCTCTGGTGGATAATGCGACTCGCAATTGATTGGCAAAGCGATCGCTAAAATAAGTATGCGCCGTTCCTTCCGGTACCATTTCGACTATTACTCCATTTAGTAATTCAACTTGGCGATCGTCCAAAATACCTGTTTCGATCATCCGATGGTAGTGGTCTATTGTCCATTTTGCGGTACTTAATGTCATTGCGATCGCTCCTGGCTTCTCGCTCACTATGATTGACTTTGCCTGAATTAATCTATTTTAGGCGATCGATAGTTTGTACATGGCGCGCGCGATCCTCTGGCGCGCGCGAGATTCGCGCCGACACCAGAGCAACTCAGGTTGTTTGCACTATTGCATTAGTATGCAGTATAGCATATAGTTGCTTTAATGCGCTTGTATGCAAAACGCTGGTTTTTGGACAAACTTCATAAAATGTCAAAATATATATGTTGTGAAGCCTTGAGCCTGTATGGATGAAAACAAGACTGTGGCTATTAGAGTAGAAATGCCACCCGATCTGCGGAACCGATTTAAGTCAGCCGTCGCTAGGGAAGGTAAAAATATGAGGGATGTTTTGCTTGAATTTATGGAGGAATACGTCAATCAAGCTGAGCAACCCAAAATAACAGCCAGTCAAAACCCAAAGAACACATAGCTGCTGCGTGCAGAAGTGGAGCGATCGCATACAGGGCAAAACATTGTAGTTTTTAAACTGTAAGGGAATTGTGAAGTGAGGAGCGATCGCCTACCGAACCCAAAACCAGAAAACGTCCACTATGTCACAAACCCCGAACTCTGTGAAAAGATGGGCGAAAAATACAACTGGCGGTTAAAAGAAATCCGAGTCAGCCGCAACAGCCCTCCTGATGTGGCCTGCGTGTTTGATGGGGAACAAACCTCGTTTCAGGATACATGGCAAGATTACCAAGATTAAAGCAAAGCGAGGAAAGATGGCAAAAAAAATCTGGATTGTCTATAAAGCCGAAACCATGAGTGATCCCGGTTGGGAAGAACGCCAGCTTATGCCGAGGGGCGGTTTAACTGATATTCTGTGGGAAAACTGGAGTTGGGAAGAAAACCCAATTCTTCCCCAGCCTGGAGACAGAACCCGCGACTACGACAATCTATCTGACTCCGGTAATGGAGTAACTCACGGGAAAGATGGAGATTGGATAGTTACTAGCGTTCACCAGTTTTCTTCCTTTGATAGTGACTTGCGAATTGTGCTGTGCTACTGTTCTTTCCAACCGATTACTTCTGATTGGGAAGCCCTGCAACGAGGTGAGTCTGTGAATCAGATGTTGGCAACTGTCGAGCAATATTGAGTTGATTAAAGTCCGATCGCGTCTGGAGTAATTCAGACGCTTTGTTTGAATGTAAATATGCCTTTTATTCCTGCACAATTTCCACCAACTCTTCAATCATCACATCAAATGTGCGGGCCAATTTGTGTATGGAAATGAAGTCAATAGTTGACACTCCGGGACAGCGCGCGTAGTGTCTGACGGTACTGTAAATTACTCCCGATCGCTCTGAAACCTCTTTTAGTGTCCAACCTTTCTCAGCAGCGAATTCTCTGACTTTTAGTCTGACTAAACCCATACTTGACAAATGATGGTGTACCATCATAAGATATTTTTATTCCAAAAGGCGATCGGCTAATCTTGGACAATCTCATACAAATCTTCGACCATCACGTCAAAAGTCCTCGCCAATTTGTCCAAGGCTGTCACATCAATTGTTGCTAATCCGGGCGATCGGGCATAAGTTCTCAGCGTACTGTAGACTACGCCCGATCGCTCTGAAACCTCTTTGATCGTCCAGCCTTTCTCAGCAGCAAATTCTTTAACCCGCAATCTAATTAAGCCCATAAGCTATTGAAACCTGACTAATATCAGTCACATAACTATACTACAAAAGGCGATCGACCTACTCTTTGACAACCTCAACCAAATCTTCCACCATCACGTCAAAAGTACGTGCCAACTTGAGCAGACAAGTAAAATCAACCATTGCCATTCCTGGAGAACGCGAATAGGTGCTGAGGGTGCTGTAGTTGACTCCCGATCGGTCAGAAACCTCTTTGATCGTCCAGCCTTTCTCACCAGCAAATTCTCTAACCCGCAATCTAATTAAACCCATTGACAGACCACTAGATTTAGTATATTATAATTATATCGTAAAAAGCGATCGCCCCAACGTCTGCAAAACTTAAAGACGATCGCCTATCAAAGTTCAAATCCCATCAAGTGGGATTTATCAACCATTTACAATTCCCATTAAGTGGGATGTATCAACTATGTTAGCAAGCTTTCGACCAAAATCAACCCCCAGACACAGATTGAGCCGGTTTGTTACCAAAGAGGCGATCGCGCGGCTGCTGAAAATCAAGGTAGAACAAATATATCGCTTCGAGTGCTGGGCGCACATCCTCTACGTGCACGCCCAAGGGATGAGTCGGTTTGTGAGTTATGCCGACTTTCCGCCGGTGGTGGGAGTGGAATCGCCGTCGGGTTTAGATTTTGGTTATTGGAAGCGCCGGATGGCGAGTCTGAAGGAGAGATACGCGCCGGATTTTTGGGTGGATTTCTATGGGGATAAATTTCGGGAGGCGGTTTCTGTTGTTGAATTGTTGGAGTGGGGAGAGTTAGTGGGGGTGGTTAAATGGATGTTGGGGGCGATCGGGCTTGAGTCGCTGCGAAAGGTTTACGCCCAAGAGAAATCTCTGCTGGAACATTTCTAAAATATGACTAAAACACGGGTGATTAGAAACCGGGTTTTTTTACGAAAATACTGCACACCCAGCCTTTAACTAAGTGAAAAACCCGGTTTCTTTGCTGTGCGTAACTCCCATAAACTCCAGTCCCCTGCTGTAGGGGCGGTACCCCCGTGCCCGCCGGCTAGGGATCTGCCACAAATATTCAAAAAATTGGTTCAAGCTCGACAGCAACAGTTATAATTTCTCCATGCGCTTCCCCCTGTATCCCCGTTAAGCCCATGAGCAACCTTTCAAACATCCCAGGCGATCGCGCTCCCTTAGCCCAATTCTTAGCCCAACTCAGAAACGCAGGCAATGAGGAGGCGAAGGTTCGGCTATTCTTTGAATTGGCAGAGAAATTTTGCGATCGCGTTGGTGAAGGATAGCAAGAAGGCTGTTCTAGGACTTATTACAGAAGTCAGAAGGCAAATTCAATAATTGCATTTTACTTATGACTCCAAAACCACTATAACCTCTTAAGAAGATGTTTTTTCACTAAGATGGTTATGTTTTCACTGTCTTGTTATCGCCAATATAATTATCAATTTCCCAAAAAACGATTAGATATTATGCCCATTCAAACAAGTATTTTTCCCAAAAAACGATTAGATGCTATGTCCAATAAACCAATTCAAAAAATTCTTTTCGGAAGCCCCGGAACCGGAAAAAGTTATAGAGTTGAAAATAAAATAATTCCTGATGAGTTGAATATAACTGACCAATCAAATATTATTCCAACTGTGTTTCACCCAGAATACACCTATGGTGATTTCATGGGTAAACTGATGCCATTCACTGACGATAGTGGCACTATTGAGTATAAATACTACTCAGGACATTTTTTAAAAGCACTAGCTAAAGCATACAAAAATATAATAATAAGCTGTATTAAATATGAAAAGGATAAAAAAGAAGTAACAGAAGAATACAAGAAAGAAATCGGGAAAACTCGTAAAGAAGATTTCTCTAACGAAGAAATGTCTGTTCTGAAAGAAAAGCACACTAAGATCATAAAACAACCTGAAAATGTTGTTTTGATAATTGATGAACTTAATAGAGGTAATTCAGCAGCAATTTTTGGTACTGTATTTCAACTCCTTGATAGAAACAAAAACGGTTGGTCACAATATCCAATAACAATTTCAGATTTAGAAAAAACTGGATTGTTGCAAGCAATAAGCTTAAAAAAAAATTTTCATAAAGAAAAGGGATACTCATTTGAGTATGATGGAAATTCTTGTAAAGATAAAAGTGAATACGATAAATACCTTGACTATATTTTCAGCGATTTAAGCGAAGAAGAAAGGGTTACACTTCGAGATCAAGAGTGCAAAATTAAATTGCCCCCAAATCTATCATTCTTGGCTACCATGAATACTTCTGACAACTCAATTTATTTCATGGATAGTGCCTTTAAACGTCGTTGGGATTGGGAGTTTATAAATATTGACGATGACGATCAAAGAAAGGTAGTATCTAACCGAAGAGTAAAACTTTACAACAATGATACTTGTGCATGGAATGATTTTGTTGATAAGTTAAATGAATTCATCCGCATTCATTACAAAACAGTCAGGAAAATTGAGGATAAACAGATTGGTTACTTCTTTATTAATGAAGAAATTATAACGGAAGAACACATCAAAAATAAATTGATGTTCTTTATCTGGGATAGTGTTTTTAGTAACAATCGTAAGCCTTTGACTGAACTTTTGGAAATGACTGGAAGAGAAAGAGATTTAGTTACATTTGGACAGTTTACCCAAAAAGATGTTGTTCAAAAATTTGTTAAAAAAGTAATTGATTTTGTAAATGTTTGACCTCAGTAAAATAGATATCATTAAAACCGATCAAGAACGTGGCAACAGTAGCTATTCGTTCGTCGGTATTCAGAGAAATAAGGAAACTGATCGCTTAGAGTTTTGGCTTCCGTTAGGATTTGATGATTTTGATCCTACAGATTTTAACCTAGTCAAAGGTTTCTTCTTCAAGATGTACCGAACCTTCAAAACGTATCTGCAAAGAAAACAGAATGATATGGAGAGCAAAGACATAACCATTGATCGAGACGGAATTGTTGAAAATGAAAACGGATTTAGTTTTATTAATGAAAATAATGAACAGGTAGTTTTTTATGGCAAACTAAATTCGTTAGATAAAATAATTGAGGGGTATGATGAATTGCGAATTTCGTCTTTAGAAAAAAAACAAATGAGAAGCCCCGAAATTGACTACTCAAAGATTCATCGCTATATGCACCAAGCTATCTATCTTGATGGTGATGTGATTTATATTGACGAAATGAATATTGCTAAAAATATCTTAATCAAAGAAAGTCCGCCAATTTTACAACTTTTTTGTTTTATTTACACCGAAATCAAAAGAGAGTTGGAAGAATTAGAAAATATTTCCGATAGGGCTGCCGAGCTTGCCGAGGAGTTTAAAGAAAACTATTTGCAACCTAACAGTAGTTTATTTGGCGAAGATACATTTGCCGAAACCGTAGAGATTTTGAGGGAAACACTAGAAGATATTGACACTAAAACAGCCTATAAAGATGATGATTATTGGCATTTTTTTGAAACAGTAGAGTCATTTTTATACGGAGAGCGACAAAAAGATAATGAAGGTATTTACTGGGGTTTTAGCAGCTTTTATGATATATGGGAGGATATGTGCCAAACTTATGTAATGAATACACCTGAATATAAAGAAAGAGCAATCTTTGCAGATAGGGGAGGATATCTTGAACAATTCCCAAATGAATACCCCATTAATCCATTTGAATTGAAATTAAATAAGTTTAAAAGAGTACGTTACTTGCGTCCTGATTTAGTATTGAAAGAGAAAGAAAACCAAATAGAGAAGTTTTATGAAACCACTTCAATAGATTTGCAAGAAGGCAAGCCAGCCTCTCGAGTAAGGCTGCTAAAGCTTTCCCAAGTAAAAATAAGTTATCCAGAAATCTTCGATAAATATATGAAACTTTCTCGGAGTGAACCAAATAAACCAAGTACGGTAAATATTCGACCTAGATATATGTTTAATGAAGATTTAGAATTTTTTAAAGAATTTTTAAAGCAAACTGTTGGCTCCTCTATTAAAATTATCGACTACAAGTATATGCGTATTTGGGATTATGAAAGGTACTCACCAAACTATATTGATAATAATGGTGAGAACAAAGTAAAAGATGATATACAGAAACAGTTAGTCTATGAATGGTCGGTACAGCAGAATTGGGAGGTAACAACTGAAAGTGAGTTTTGGATACCTTATTTCTCTAATGATCCGTTAGAGTTTGAAAAGAGACATCCAGTAAATAATCCTTACTTTAACAAAAGCCAGATTAAACTGGTTAAAATTAATTTCAAAACACTTCAAGATTTTTATATTAAGCAACGATTGGTATGATTAAACATAATTCTGCGAGTAGTGTTATTAGTATTTTTAATCCAGTTGTTTCACTAAATCCGCAAGTTCGGCAGAGAGTGAATGAAGAGTTTATTTATCCAATTTTAGAGGATTTTTTTAAATATAAAGGAGGGATTGATTCTTATGAAGAGTTAGATCCTGATAAGATTAAAACTGAAATTGAGTTTTCAAAAAAGAATACCATAGAAAGCTATGTAAAATCCTATGTGTACAAAGAAGTGATGAATACAATAAGTAGAAATGATGATGGCACGATAAATTTTAAGCCCAGATATGTTGTTTCTTTTGACCAAGACTTAACAAACTTTCAAGAAGAAATGGGTATCAAATACGGTGAATTGAGACTAGGAAACGCGCCTATTTTATATTTTATTTATATTGATTTACAGGAAATTATACGATTTATCAAGCAAGAATATTGCAATTAATGTAAGATAATGTGACATAAACCAAGGAAAATATAGCGAGTGAAATTGACCCCATATAGCGATAAATTATCGAATATGTTAGACTTATGTCTAGAGAAGAGAAAGGGAGTCAAACAAAATGACAACTATCCAATCAATGACAACTGCAATAACATCCCTTTATGAACAGGATTTTTATCTGTGGTTACAGACAACAATCAACTTATTAAAAGAGGGTAAGTTTTCTGAAATAGATTTAGAGAACTTACTAGAGGAACTCGAAAGCATGGGGAGAAGCGACAAGAATGCTTTAAAAAGCAATTTGAGGGTACTTTTAATGCACTTACTTAAGTATAAATATCAGCCAGAAAAACGAACCAATAGTTGGGTGTACACCATTCGTGAACATCGTAAACGCATCGGAGATACCTTCAAAACCAGTCCGAGTTTGTATCGTTTTTTTGAAGAGATTTTTAATGAATCTTATCAAGATGCTAGGGAATTAGCCGCAGATGAAACAGGTTTATCTATTCAAATATTTCCCCCAGAGTCTCCCTTTACTGAAGAAGAAGTTCTTAATCCTGATTTTTTACCGCCTGAGTGCGATATGTCTGAAAATCCTGAAAATATTGAATAATTGAATCAGATATCCTTCTCTGTACTGATCGGTCATAATAGGATCAGTGAATATGCAAAAGCGAGGAAATAACTATGGTCGCTGCTACTGTCGCACAAAAGCATTTTACTCTAGAAGAGTTCATGGCTAATCCCCTCGATCACATGGAATGGGTGGATGGTAAAATCGTAGAGAAAAATGGAGCCACGCTCAAGCATGGTAAAATTCAATCAACGCTGGGTTGTTCTTGGTCAAATTACAGAAATTTAAGCAAAGAAAATGGTGATTTTTATATTTCACCACCTTGCCACACTAACCAAAACATTCGCCGTCCCGATGTCGCTTATCTCACACCCGAATTAGTCGCACAATTTGGTAATCTTGCCACTTTACCCCAAAGTTTTCCTTTAATTGCCGAAATAGTTTCACCCACCGATATCGCTGAGGATGTCTTTCTCAAAGCACAGGAATATTTAGAATCTAGCTGTCAGGAAGTCTGGTTAGTTTTTCCAGAAAGTCATTTAATATTTGTGATGACTCAAAATCAAATATTAACATTTCGAGCGGGTGATACCGCTAGCACTCAACAAATTCTGATCGGTTTTAGCATTGAGGTCGATCGCCTGCTAGCTTAAACATCAAACTAAATTGCTACAATATATTTGAGACTCCTCAGTCCGCGTAGGCGGACTTCGTTTGTATAGCCCCGAATTCTATTCGGTGGTGTTTATTTAATCCAGATTCGATATCCCACCATTCTAGAAAACGCCATGTCAAACGACTTTTCCTTAGACGAGCTTTTAATCAACAGTTACGATGCCTTCAAAGACGCAGAAAACCAAGTGGGACAGTGCAATGTTTTAGTCATCGGCAAAACCGGAGTCGGCAAAAGTACCCTGATTAATGCAGTTTTTCGCCAGCGCTTAGCAGAAACCGGAGTCGGCCGCCCCGTCACTCACGGTATCCGCCAATATACTAAACCGAATTGCCCGATCGCAGTTTACGACACTCCTGGACTTGAACTCAACGCCGAACAAATTAAAATTATTCAATTAAACGTTGCTAAACTCATTGAAGACCAAAGACTTCTGCACCCCAAAGAACACATTCACGTCATTTGGTACTGCATCAATCACGGCGCAAATCGCATAGAATCCGTGGAAGAAGGCTGGCTAAGAGAAATGGAAATCATGGATGTACCAGTTATTTTAGTGCTCACTCAAACTACATCGAAAAAACCGAGCGAGTTTTTCAAGCAACTGGAACACATGAATTTGCCAGTCAGTCAAATTATCCCAGTCATGGCTGAACCAGAAGAGATTGATGAGGATTATACAGTAAAGTCTCACGGTTTAGATAAGTTGGTTGATGCAACTTTTCAACTGCTGCCGGAAGTAGCAAAAAAAGCCTTTGTCAAAGAACAAATTGCCAATATTGGACTCAAATCTGATATGGCATTTAAGTATTTAAGTGCCTATGTTGCCGGTTCTGCGATTATCGGTGCAACTCCTGTGCCGTTTGCTGATGCGCCAATTTTGATGACGATGCAAACGGCAATGATTGCTAATATTACTGTGATTTTTGGAATGCCCTTTGATAAGGGATTTATCTCGGCGATGCTGTCTGCTATTAGCGGTGCTGGTGGGGTGACTGCTGTTGGTAGAAGTATTGTGACTAATTTGATTAAAATGATTCCGGGTGCGGGTACAATTGTCGGTGGTGCTATCTCCGGTGCAACGGCGGCTACTCTGACGCTGGCTCTTGGTTTGGCTTACATCGAAGTGCTGAAAGCTTATATGAAATCTCAAATCAATGGGGAACAACTTTCTTTGCAGCAGTTGACTAAGATGTTTGTGGATTTGTACAAGGATTATGCGTCGTCGGGGCGCAAAACTTTGAAGGATGATAATCGGAATCAACCAAAACCTCCTAATCAAATTAATATTGATTAAATTGGGCATGGGGCATTGGGCATGGGGCATTGGGCATTGGGTGAGTTTCAATTACCAATTACCAATTACCAATTACCAATTACCAATTACCAATTACCCATTACCAATTACCCATTACCCATTACCCATTTCCAAAGATTGCTATAATATTATTGAATTCTGCAAAAGGGAGTCAATGGCTATGGTAATGACAGCCGTTTTATCAGAAAATGTTTCTCTAGAAGACTTCATCGCTAGTCCCCCCGACGATATGGAATGGGTGGACGGGCAAATATCGGAGAAAAATGGAATGACAGTAAAACACAGTAGAATCCAATCTAGACTAGATTTTTCTTGGAGAAGTTACAAGATATCTAGCGGACAAGGGGGCGAAGTTTATACTGAAGTTCCTTGTCGTACTGACAGGCGAGTGCGTCGCCCTGATGTTGCTTATCTGACTGCTGAACTTGTTGCTGAATATGGCGATGTTCCTACTTTTCCTCAAAGTCCGCTGTTAATTGCTGAAATTGTTTCTCCTACTGATATTGCGGAAGAGATTTTTTTGAAAGCACAAGAGTATTTGGATTCTGGTTGTCTGGAAGTTTGGATTGTTTTTCCAGAAAGTTGCTGGATATTGATAATGACTCAAACTCAAAAGTTAGCGTTTAATTCCGGTGACGTAATCAGCACTCAGTTAGTGCTGCTGGGTTTTAGTGTTGCGGTTGATGAGTTGTTGGGTTGAAGGCAGAAATTAGTTATTAAGTGAGTGAACATATATTGCGTGTCATTACAAAGAAACCGGGTTTTTACAGAATTTAAGGGCTGCAATCAAGTATTTTTGTAAAAAACCCGGTTTCTAGGCCCCCGTGCGTAACTCCTATAAATTTTGTCAACTTGCACCAAATCACCAACAGCGGTACAATGTTTTCTGCTTTGTTTGCAAATCTACCGTAGATTCCAATTGGGAATTAAAACCAATAATTGAAATATGTCTCAAACTTACACTGTTGAATTACTCCACCAAGGCAGCACTTATACCGTAGAAGTGCCGGAAGATCAACCAATTCTGCAAACTGCGATCGCCGCGGGGATTGATTTGCCCAACTCTTGCAATTCGGGGGTTTGTACTACTTGCGCTGCTAAGGTGGTTGAGGGTCAACTTAAGCAGGTTGATTGCATGGGTGTTAGTCCGGAACTTCAGGCTGAAGGTTATGTGTTACTTTGCGTTTCTTTTCCCCGATCGCACTTGAAGATAGAAACTGAAAAAGAAGACATTGTTTACGATCGCCAGTTCGGTAAATCCTAGGACTAAGCTAAAATTTACGTAAGTACCCAAGTACCGATCGCGGTAAAACCACTATGGATCGCCCCATGACCACCCATTTCATTTCCGCAGAAGTAGACCTCCGCGATACGGCCGAAGAACTGCACTCAGCTATTGAAATTGAACTGCAAAAACACGGCGAACCCCTGCGCTGGGCCGTTACAGACGTGGATGTCGATCGCCAAAAGGCTCTGGTAGAAGGCTACGTGCTCGTGGAAGCATCCCCCGTAGCAGCGTGAAGCCCCGCCCTTTAACAGTGGTTTTGATAGTCCCCACAGGCGTTGGAGCCTCGATTGGGGGCTTTGCAGGCGATGCGCTGCCCGTTGCTAGGGCGATCGCCCAAATTTCTGATACGCTAATTACTCACCCCAACGTCCTCAACGGTGCTCAACTTTATTGGCCGATACCTAATGCACTTTACGTCGAAGGTTACGCCCTTGACAAATTTGCAGCCGGATGCTGGGGCCTGCAACCGGTACATCAAAATCGCATCGGCTTAATCATGGACTGCGCGATCGAACCTGAGTTACAATTGCGCCACTTGCAAGCCGTTGATGCTGCTAGAGCTACATTGGGTTTAAACATAACTGATTGTATTTTGACCGATCGCCCCCTGCAAGTAGAATTACGCATTTCAGAATCAGGGGCATCCTGGGGGACGATCGGCAATCCCGACAGTTTACTGCGCGCCGCCGACAAATTGATCGCACAAGCAAAAGTCCAGGCGATCGCAGTTGTGGCCAGATTTCCCGACGATGAAGGTAGCGTCGCCCTCGAAAACTACCGCCGCGGGAAAGGAGTCGATCCCCTCGCAGGCGCGGAAGCAGTCATCAGTCACCTCATTGTCAGAACATTTAAAATTCCCTGCGCCCACGCCCCCGCCCTGTCGCCACTTCCCCTCGATCCACATCTTTCGCCACGATCGGCTGCGGAGGAAATCGGTTATACTTTCTTACCTTGCGTGCTTGCAGGGCTTAGCAAAGCACCGCAATTTGTCACTCCTGGTGTGGGACAGGCATCTTGCTTACCACAGGTATTGGGCGGACAAGATGCCCGCCCCACAAGAGAGAACTTCCATGCAAACAGGCGAAATTTCGATTCGGTATCCCAGGATTTGTGGGCGGATCGAGTCGATGCGGTGGTAATACCGGCCACAGCGTGCGGCGGTAGTGCTATTCTGAGTTTGAGCGGGCGATCGACAGTACAAATTATTGCTGTGGGTGACAACAAAACCCAGATGCAAGCTTCCCCAGAAAAACTCGGAATCAAAGCTTTGCAGGTAAACTCATATTTAGAGGCGATCGGCGTATTGGTCGCTTTACGAGCCGGCATTAGTCCAGCTTCTTTGGGTGCAGACATCTCCTCCCTGCGGTGTTTGTCTGACTCAACTCAACAAATCTAAAATCTAAAACCTAAAATCTAAAATTGATTAAGTGCCAGAAAAACTTCCCGAAAATCCCGAAATTGAACCGTTGACGCGCACTCAGGTTTTAGTAGCAATGGGCGTGACAGCAATTATGTTGCTGGCGGTAGCTAAATTGTGGTTGATATTTGGATCGGTATCGCTTTTGCCCGTCAAATTGATCGTCATGGATTTGTTCAAAGGATTGGCGATCGGACTGGCAATTACAGGCGGTAGTGCGATCGTATATCAACTCTGGCCCGGTTATCGCCGGAGTGCAGACATTTACTTGGAAGTAGTGCTCAAACCTTTGTTTTGGCCGGATTTAATTTGGCTGGGACTGCTACCCGGACTTAGCGAAGAATTGCTATTTCGAGGCGTGATGCTGTCTGGTTTGGGATTGAATGTGACCGGTTTAGTTTTATCGAGTTTTTGTTTCGGCATTCTGCACTTGGGAGGAATGGATCAGTGGCCTTATGCTGTTTGGGCGACGGCTGTGGGTTTCCTGCTGGGTTACAGTGTTTTAGCTACTGGCAATTTGTTAGTACCAATTACAGCTCATGTCTGCACGAATTTGATTTCTAGCTGTGTTTGGAAGTGGGAACACAATATGGTGAAACGGTAGGGCGATCGCACAGATTGGTTAGTAGTGAGGACTTCAGTCCGCATCAATCCAAGGACTAAAGTCCTTACTACGAACCTTTGGTATTTGTTTGTAGTGAGGACTTCAGTCCGCAGAAATTAAAGGACTAAAGTCCTCACTACGAACCTTTGGTATTTGTTTGTAGTG
>NZ_JAEQCE010000036.1:0-98219 GCF_020738665.1 Microcoleus sp. PH2017_08_TRC_O_A | reverse complement strand
GCTTCAGCGCTCTTAGGTACGTAGTTGCGCTTCAGCGCTCTTAGGTACGTAGTTGCGCTTCAGCGCTCTTAGGTACGTAGTTGCGCTTCAGCGCTCTTTGGTAAGTAGTTGCGCTTCAGCGCTCTTAGGTACGTAGTTGCGCTTCAGCGCTCTTTGGTACACAACATACGCAGCAGATTGAATGAAATATAATTTAAGTTATGAATACAGAACCTCAACCGGGCAAATCCGAGAAATCATCCAAAATTAAAGATATATCAACACTGCTGCGGGACGATCGCTTCTGGAAAATAACCGGACAGGCGATCGCCCTAATTTTAGTAATAACAGTCATCGCTATTCTTTGGGACAACCTCACCGCCAATTACGCGCAACTAGGAATTGCATTTGGATTTGACTTTCTCAATTCCCAAGCATCCTTCGACATCGGCGAAAGCGTAATTCCCTACAGTCCCGAAAACAGTTACAGACAAGCTTATTTTGTTGGTTTGATCAACACGCTGCGGGTAATGGGCCTGGGGATTGTTTTCGCAACAATTGCGGGTTTGACTGTAGGAATTGCCCGCCTTTCCGACAATTGGATCTTGCGTAATTTAGCAGCTTTGTACGTGGAGATTTTGAGGAATACACCGTTATTGCTGCAATTATTTTTCTGGTATTTTGCAGTATTCATTTCCATGCCAAAACTGGAAGACAATCAACAGATGCGCGGCCCGATTTACTTGACAAATCGCGGGATTGCTGTACCTTGGCCTGCGCCTTTGCCAGGTTTTGAGATTTGGTTGATTTTGTTAACTGTGGGAGTTTTGGCTGCGGCGGGGCTGTGGATGTGGCGGGCGCGGGTGATGGTGGAAGAAGCGAAGCCGGGAAGACAGTTGTTTTGGGCTGCTGGTGCGATCGTCCTGAGTGCAATTTTAGCTTTGATTATCACCCAAAATCTGCCTTTTCGCGTCGATTTTCCGCGCCTGACACCAGCATTGCAACTCGAAGGAGGATTAAAATTAACTCCAGAATTTGCAGCCCTAGTGACAGGACTCAGCTTGTATACTGGCAGTTACATTGCAGAAATTGTCCGCGGCGGAATTCAGTCAGTCTCGCGAGGCCAGTGGGAAGCGGGAAAGTCTTTGGGACTTAAATCTGGAACCCTGATGCGGATGGTAATTTTGCCGCAAGCTTTGCGGGTAATTGTGCCGCCGTTAACCAGTCAGTATCTGAATTTAGCGAAGAATTCAAGTTTAGCCGTGGCGGTGGCTTATCCCGACGTTTACTTTGTGGTGGGTTCTCCGACGTTGAATCAGACCGGAAGGGCGATCGAAACAATGCTAATTATCATGGTAACATACCTAACAATTAGTTTGATAGTTTCTCTGTTTATGAATTGGTACAATCACACGGTACAAATCAAGGAAAGGTAAATAACAGTTGACAGTTGACAGTTGACAGTTGACAGTGGATAGCGAAGTCAAAAGTTAAGTTTATTATAATCTGGAACTAAAGTTGAAATGACTTACAGAGATTTTAACTTAAAAACAGTAACAAAAAAATTCGGTTTGACGATTAGCGATCGCATCAATATGTTCTCTCCTGTGCCAGAATTAGAACCAAGTCCCTTACTTGTAGAAATTCTCAAAGAGAACGCAGGCATTGCCTTAAGCAGCAATACTGACAAGTCTCGCTCGTCCATGATAACCGCACCGATTTTAATCGAACTTAGAAAACTGTTTAACCATCAAATTGGTCTTTTTTGTGGAATAGATTTTACAGTTGATGCCGAAAAAGGATTAGCTGGAAATTGCGATTTTTTGATTAGTCGTTCTTCATACTTATTAATGCTTACCGAACCAGTAATTGCGATCGTAGAAGCACAAAACGAAGATATTAATGCAAGCTTGGGGCCATGTGTAGCCCAAATGTTAGCAGCTAGAATATTTAACGAATGCGAAGGCAACACAAATGCAACAATAAATTATGGGGCTGTTACTAGCGGCCAAACCTGGAGATTCTTAAGACTCAAAGAACAAGTAATTGAAATTGACTTGACAGAATATTACGTAACAGATGTCAAGAAAATATTAGGAATATTAGCAAGTGCAATTCAGCAAGCAATCTAAAATCTAACATCTAAAATACATGGAAACAACCCCCGTACTGCCGCCTCCCGCCACCGAATCGCCCACCCCTTGGAATTGGGCGCGCAAAAACCTATTTAGTACCTGGTACAACAGCATTCTGACAATAGTTTGCTTAATTGTCGCCTTCCAAACAGTTAAAGGAATTATCGTTTGGGCAACTACAAAAGCTAAATGGCGCGTGTTAGAAGCCAACTTGCCACTATTTTTTGTGGGCAGATTTCCCAGCGAATCCTACTGGCGGCTGTGGATAGTAGCCGGAATAATTGCCTTGTTGGGCGGTTTAACTTGGGGAAATATTCAGCGAGATGAACGTCTTTGGAATCGGCCTACACTGATTTTACTTGGTGCAGCGGTTGTTGGTGCGGTCATTACGCCGATCGACCTTACCTCTCGCTTCTACCTCTTAGGAATTATTATCGCAACCGCCGCCAGCTATGTCGCCGCGAGACAAATTAATCCCAACCCCCCCCAACCCCCCCTTGGTAAGGGGGGGCGAGGGGGGGTTAGCTGGATACCCGGAATTTGGGCTCTTTCCTTCCCGCTGATTCTGTGGCTAATTAAAGGCGGATTAGGTTTGACAGAAGTCTCGACAAATGACTGGGGCGGTTTAGTGCTGACGCTGTTTTTAGCAATTATTAGCATTGTGCTTTCATTTCCCCTGGGAGTATTGCTTGCCCTCGGGAGACAAAGTTCTTTGCCAGTCGTCAAACTGCTGTCAACATTGTACATTGAAATAGTGCGCGGCTTGCCTTTAATTGGCATTTTGTTTTTAGGTCAAGTCATGCTGCAATTATTCTTACCGCCGGAATATCCCAAATTGGATAGAGTGATTCGGGCGATCGCCGGATTAACATTATTTAGTGCGGCATACTTGGCGGAAAACGTGCGCGGGGGCTTGCAGGCTGTGCCCAGAGGACAAATAGAAGCAGCAAGGTCGATCGGGCTAAACACACCCCTACTGACCATTCTGATTGTACTACCTCAAGCACTGCGAACAGTCATTCCGGCGATCGGCGGTCAATTCATCGGATTATTCATGGATACATCCCTGCTTTCGCTATTTGGAATGTTAGAATTAATCGGCATATCCCGCGCCGTTTTAGCAAATCCATCCTACATCGGCAGATACGCCGAAGTTTACATATTCGTCGGCATCATCTATTGGGTATTTTGCTACTCAATGTCACTGGCCAGCCGCAAAATAGAGAAAAGTTTAGAAAAAAGTCATTAGTCCACAGTCTGTAGGGGCGGGTTCACCAACAAAATAGAACTCCCAACCCAAATATATATAAACCCGCCCTCCCAACCCAAATATATATAAACCCCCCCTCCAATGAAGTAGTCAACAGTCATCAGGCAATAATTATTCGTCATTATTTAAAGGAGAAAATTATGCAAGATACACTAACAGTTCCCGAAACAGTAATCGTCGCCGAAAACGTCCACAAATGGTACGGACAATTTCACGTACTGCGCGGCGTCAGCATGAACGTGAACCGAGGCGAAGTCGTCGTCGTGATGGGCCCTTCAGGTTCCGGCAAATCCACGTTTATCCGCACTTTTAACGCTTTAGAAGCCTATCAGCAAGGCAAAATTACGATCGACGGAATCGAACTTTCCCACGACTTGCGAAACATCGAAAAAATTCGCCAGGAAGTAGGAATGGTGTTTCAGCAATTCAACCTATTTCCCCACCTATCAGTCCTGCAAAACGTCATGCTAGCGCCCGTATGGGTGCGCCGCTGGCCGAAGAAAAAAGCAGAAGAAGTAGCAATGCAACTGTTAGAAAGAGTCGGGATTTTGTCCCAAGCCCAAAAATATCCCGGACAATTATCTGGCGGACAGCAGCAGCGGGTTGCTATTGCACGTTCCCTAGCAATGCAGCCGAAAATCATGCTATTTGACGAACCGACATCAGCATTAGACCCGGAAATGGTGCGGGAAGTTTTAGATGTCATGCGAAATTTAGCGCAAACAGGAATTACAATGGTAGTGGTGACTCACGAAGTCGGATTTGCGCGCGAAGTTGCCGATCGCATTGTATTGATGGACGGCGGCGTTTTAGTGGAAGAAGCGAAGCCAGAAGAGTTTTTTCAGAACCCGAAGGAAGAACGCACACGCAAGTTTCTATCTCAGATATTGTAAACAGAACTTACGTCATTATAGGTTCGTAGTGAGGACTTTAGTCCGCATCCCATCAGAAGACTAAACTCATCATTAAAAACCAGAGAGTGAGGTTCGTAGTGAGGACTTTAGTCCGCATCCAATCAGAAGACTAAACTCATCATTAAAAACATTAATAGGTTCGTAGTGAGGACTTTAGTCCGCATAAGATCAGAGGACTAAACTCATAATTAAAAACCAGAGAGTGAGGTTCGTAGTGAGGACTTCAGTCCGCATAAGATCAGAGGACTAAAGTCCTCACTACGAACCGTTATTTGTGATTCATTCCCTTGACTTGGATAACAGCGTTAGAATAGTAGATATAAGTCATAAAATCTCAAATTTATATGCCGTCCACAAAAACGCTGCCACTAATTAAAGATGCAGAACGCCTAGAAAGCCGCCTCAAAGAAATTCCGGCAGTTCCTGGTGTATACTTAATGCGCGACGAGAGCGATCGCATCCTGTACATCGGCAAATCCAAAAAACTCCGAAACCGAGTCCGTTCCTACTTCCGCGAAAGCCAAAACCTCAGTCCTCGCATCGCGATGATGGTACAGCAAGTGCGCGAAATTGAATTCATCGCCACCGACACAGAAGCCGAAGCTTTGGCCTTAGAAGCAAACCTCGTAAAACAGCACCAACCTCACTTTAATGTCCTCCTCAAAGATGATAAAAAATATCCTTATTTGTGCATAACTTGGTCGGAAAAATACCCGCGCATTTTCATCACCCGCAAACGCCGCGCGGGTAGTGCGAAAGACCGCTACTACGGCCCCTACGTCGATACAGGGGCGCTGCGGAGTACGCTGCATTTGATTAAGCGGATTTTCCCCTTGCGACAGCGCCCTCAACCGCTATTTAAAGACCGTCCCTGTCTGAACTACGATATCGGCCGCTGCGTCGGTGTTTGTCAAGGGTTAATGTCTGCGGAAGATTACCAAAAAATCATCCAAAAGGTAGCCATGATTTTCCAGGGAAGGACTCAGGAATTGCTGGATATTCTGGAACCACAAATGGAACAAGCAGCCGAAGATTTGAACTTTGAAACTGCGGCCAGGATTCGCGACCAAATTAAGGGTTTGCAATCTTTGAGCGCGGGTCAAAAAGTGTCTTTACCAGATGATACCGTTTCCAGGGATGCGATCGCCCTGGCAGCAGACACGCAGCACGCCTGCATTCAATTATTCCAGATTCGTGCAGGTCAATTAGTCGGCAGACTGGGCTTTATGGCGGAGATACCCCCCCAACCCCCCCTTGCTAAGGGGGGGCAAGAGTTGTCTCAACCCCTTACGAAGGAGACGCAAGAGTTGTCTCAACCCGCGATCGATGGGGGACAAGAATTATCTCAACCTTCTCTTACCTCCCCCCCTTACCAAGGGGGGGAACGAGGGGGGGTAGAAGCGGGAGCGATTTTGCAGCGAGTTTTGGAGGAACATTATCAAAATGTCGAAGCCGTAGAAATTCCCAGCGAAATTTCTGTGCAGTACGACTTACCAGAAGGCGAAATATTAGCAGATTGGTTGAGCAACCGCAAGGGGCGAAAAGTGACGATTTTGACTCCGCAGCGCCAAACTAAGGCGGAGTTAATTGAGATGGTGGAACGCAATGCTGAGTATGAATTGGCGAGAATGCAACGATTGAGCGATCGCAATTCTCAAGCAATGCAAGATTTAGCCGAAATTCTCGATTTACCAGAAATGCCGCACCGCATAGAAGGTTACGATATTTCTCACATTCAAGGTTCGGATACGGTAGCTTCCCGTGTCGTATTTATCGACGGTTTACCAGCCAATCAACACTACCGCCACTACAAAATTAAAAATCCTGAAATAAAATCCGGTCATTCTGACGACTTTGCTAGTTTAGCAGAAGTTATCGGCAGACGATTTAGGATCAAAGAAGCAGAAGGAAACAGCAAGAAGCAAGATGAATTTAGCGAGTTAGCAGAAGCGGAAGCAGTCAGTAATTTGTCTTCAGTTTCTCCTAATATTGCTGACAAACCGGATTTGATTATGATAGACGGCGGCAAAGGTCAACTGTCAGCAGTTGTGGCTGTTTTGCGGGAGATGAATTTGCTAGATGAGTTGCGAGTTGTGAGTTTGGCGAAGCAGCGAGAAGAGATTTTTTTGCCGGGGGAATCTTTGCCGCTGCCAACTAATTCTGAGCAACCGGGTGTACAATTACTGCGGCGGGTGCGGGATGAGGCGCACAGGTTTGCTGTGAGTTTTCACCGAGATCAAAGAAGTCAGAGAATGAAGCGATCGCGCTTAGATGAGATTCCGGGATTGGGACACCACCGCCAAAAACTGTTGTTAGCGCATTTTCGGTCGATCGACTACCTGCGTTTAGCAACTCCCGAACAGTTGGCGGAAGTTTCTGGGATTGGCCCGCGTCTGGCGCAGCAAATCTACGCTTATTTCCATCCGTAAAGCCTTTAGTAGCGTGGAAGAGGGGATTTGGGAGGCTACGAGTCCCTATTCAACCACTTTCAAGGAGAACTTGAGAAATTTTGCACGGGCCTATTGCAATTCTCAGAAGCTTGTGGTATGTTTAGGTTCTGTGTGAATGCGGGTGTAGTTTAGTGGTAAAACTTTAGCCTTCCAAGCTAACTATGCGGGTTCGATTCCCGCCACCCGCTTATTAAACAAAAAGCCTCAAACCAACGAGAAATCAACGGTTTGGGGTTTTTTATTGCCGATTTTTTGGCTGGGTGGGGCGTCAAAAAGACTAGAAATTGGATACAAATTGACGACAAAACGACCAAACTGAGTATCAAGTGACTGCCCGATCGCCCTTTTTGAACACAATTTGACTAGAATTTGAATACAATTTGACTAGAAATATCCAGCCGAGAGTCAATAGCGGTATGGTGTGGCGTGCATGGAACCCTAGATAATGGGAGTTGTCTGAGTCCCGTATCTGGAAGAATAATCGGTTAACATAGAGTGCCTCCAGTTGGCAAGATTGTCGATCGCACTCAGCTTGAGTTATGACTGATTCGGAGTCGCATCAGTCACAAGGAGAACCCGTGAAATATTTTTCAGTAGTAATGTATTTGCTGCGGGAACGGCAACAATTTCTCGAAGAAATTCGCGACGGTGTTAAGCTCAAATCTAAAATTTTTGGTTTGTTAATTTCCAGTACCATATTTTTTGGTATTTACGGAGCGATACTAGGTGCATCAAGTACGTGGATGCAATGTCTGGTTTCAGCAATCAAGTTGCCAGCGCTTTACTTACTGACGCTGATTATCTGCTTTCCCACACTGTACTTTTTTAATGTCATGTTTGGTTCAAAACGAACTTTTGAACAGTATTTGACATTGTTGATGACAGCAATGGCGATGATTAGCGTTTTGCTGTTTGGATTTGCACCTGTCAGTCTATTTTTTCTGATCAGCAGTACCAATTACAATTTTTATTTGCTGCTAAATGTTGCGATCATGGCAGTCACAGGATTTTTGGGAGTAAGCTTCATTTATCAAGGAATGCACTTTCTGTCCGAACAAGATGCGGAAGGAAAAGACATCAGGCTAAATATTTTGCGCTTCTGGTTGGGACTGTATGCCTTTGTGGGCAGTCAGTTGGGATGGACGCTGAGACCGTTTTTTGGGGCGCCGGGAAAAGCTTTTCAACTGTTCCGAAGCCGAGACAGCAATTTTTATATGAGTCTGTGGGATTCAATTAGGTCTCTGGGAGGATTTTAATTAATGCTAATTTAAGGAGATTTGCCCTAGTGATACAAGCGGATTTGGATGAGTTGATAATTCCTGAAAAGGAGTTGGAAGATTTGAGCGGAATAGCTTTGAGCGACGGTTTTTCAGGGAATTTTTATCACCCTGATACACTCCGGGACGGCAAAAAGCTGTTTGCTTTTTTGTTGCATGAGTTGCTGATATTTTGCGTGACGCTTGTTGTCTCGCTGCCTATTGCTTTACTCGCCAATAGAAATCAAGTTGGTTTTAGCGATGCTGAGATATTTGTCCGGGTTTTACAAATAACTTTGGGTTTGTCCCTGGCGATTACTGTTGTTTGGAATGTCTATAAATGGGTAAAAGCAAAGCCTTTAGCAACCCTGGCGGGTCTCTTGGATGAAGTTGAGAAGTATCATGAGGTGATTAAGGCTTTAGATATTATCGATCGCCTAACGGCTGCTGGCAATTTACAAGCCAATTTAATTAATCGACAAGATGCAATTGAGGCCTTAAAAATTACTAGAGAAAGTTTAGTCTGTGCTTTGAAAACAGAAAGGATTCTCAGGGAAAATCAGAAATTCATTGGTCGCCGTTACGAGTTATTTGCTAATATTGAAAGTAATTTGGCGGCTTTGATGGCGCTGGATGTGAGCGATCGCGCGAGCGAATACGGCCGGTTGCTAAATGAGGCTCTGGAAATTGGGATGAGCGTGCACAAAGAGGTAAGAAAGTTGCAAAATGGCAAATAATTTGAAGTATGTTGTTGCGCTTTAGCGCTCTTTCATGTATATACAGAAAGAGCGCTGAAGCGCAACAACGTACCTTTATTGAATCTGTAGGAACTACGAACCTTTTTTGGGGACAATTTTAATCGTCAAATATATCCAACTGTTGTCCCTCCGACTCTTTTTTGCCATCTTTTTTAACACCCTTCCGCAGCCCGATCGCAATTTTGCTATGTTTCTCAATCTGCTTCATCACCTGTCTCGCCCTATCAATCACCGACGGCGGTAAACCAGCCAATCTCCCCGCTTCAATGCCGTAGGACTTATCAGCACCGCCGGGGTGAACTTCGTGCAAAAATACGATTTGATCCGGCAATTCCTTTACAGTCACCTGATAATTTGCCACATTATCCAAAATAGAAGCTAACTCATTTAACTCGTGATAGTGAGTCGCAAAAATCGTCCGCGCGCGAATCTCGCTGGCTAAATATTCTGCCACAGACCAAGCAATCGAAAGCCCGTCAAACGTTGCCGTTCCCCTACCAATTTCATCCAACAACACCAATGATTTCGGCGTCGCGTGATTGAGAATATTGGCAGTTTCGTTCATTTCTACCATAAACGTAGACTGACCGGTTGCTAAATCGTCCACGGCGCCGACACGGGTAAAAATGCGATCGCAAATTCCCAAAGTCGCAGCCTTCGCCGGGACAAAACTGCCCATCTGCGCCATTAACTGGATCAAACCAACCTGGCGCAAATAACAACTCTTGCCGCTAGCATTCGGCCCAGTTAAAATAATTAAATCTGGGCGACTTAGCGCTGCTTCCCGACCCAAAAAAGCCGAATTCGGGACAAAAAATCCCGGCGGTAAAGACTTTTCCACCACCGGATGACAACCTTCAATAATTTTAATTTCCCGACTTTCTGTCATCATCGGGCGACAGTAATCTTGATAAACCGCTACTTCCGCCAAACCGCACAAAATATCCGCCGCCGCCACCGCGCGGGAAACGTTGCGAATAATTTCGGCGTGTTCTCCTACCTCCGATCGCAATTTCGCAAAAATATCGTACTCCAAGTGATTTAAATCTTCCCGCGCCGTCAGAATTCGCACTTCCCTTTCTTTTAATTCTTCTGTGCTGTAGCGTTCTTCATTGGTGAGAGTTTGCTTGCGGGTGTAGTCGTTCGGTACTTGGTCAACTTTCGATTTGGTAATGCTGATGTAATAGCCGAAAGCTTTATTGTAGCCGACTTTTAAATTAGAAATTCCGGTGCGTTGCCGTTCGTTAGCCTCTAAACGGGCAATCCATTCTTGATCGGCTGATGCAGTGTGGCGCATCTTATCAAGCATGGGATTAATGCCCGATCGAATCAAACCTCCTTCTTTTAAATGAATCGGCGGTTCCTCAACTAAATAAGCGTGAATTTGAGTTGCTAACTCTTCTAAAATGGGCGGGACATTTTGCAGCGCTTTTAAATAGGGCGAGATTCCTTCAGTTGCGATCGCCGCCAGTTGGGGTAATTTTGAGAGAGAATCGGCTAAAGCGACCAAATCCCGAGCGCTAGCGGTTCCAGAACCCGCGCGCCCCGTGAGTCTTTCGATGTCGTAAATTTGGCGCAGCAACTGCTGCAAATCTTGGCGCAGCGGATTGTTTTCTACTAATTCTTGAATCGTATCGTGGCGGGCGCAAATACCTTTAATGCTGAGCAAAGGTTGCAGCACCCAGCGGCGCAAAGCGCGGCCTCCCATGGCGGTGCTGGTTTTGTCTATAGCCCACAGCAGCGAACCGTGAAACACGCCATCTCTGACTGTTTGAGTAATTTCGAGATTGCGGCGGGTTTGATAGTCCAGTGTCAGAAAATCGGTGAGTGTGTAAGTGTGCAATCTTTGCAAAGCAACTGCTTTTTCTTTTTGAGTTTCTTCGAGATATTGCAGCAAACCGCCGGCGGCGCGCACTGCGAGGGAAAGGTGCGCGCATCCGAGGCCTTCGAGCGATCGCACTTTGAACTTTTGCAGGATTCGCTGTTTTGCTTCGGACAAAGTAAACGGGATTTGCGATCGCAAAGAATAGCAAAACGAATTCGGCAAACAATCGGGTAAATGCTCGGATTTCTCTCCCGGCCTTAACATCGTCACCAAATCCGGCGCATTAGTCGGAACCAGGACTTCCGAAGGCTGCAAACGGAGCAATTCTAATGTTAATTGTTCTAAACTGTCGGCTTGGGTAGTGACGAATTCTCCCGTAGAAATATCAGTATAAGCCAATCCCCAATGTTCCCCAGCGATGACGACTGCTGCTAAAAAGTTATTTTGTCGGGGTTTGAGCATTCCATCATCCGTCAAAGTTCCTGGAGTGAGAATGCGGGTGATTTCGCGCTTGACTTGGCGGCCTTCGCGGGCGGCGATCGAGGCATCTTCAACTTGGTCGCAAACTACTACAGCATAGCCTTTTTCTACTAACACAGAAGTATAGCGATCGAGGGCGTGATGCGGCACTCCTGTCATCGGCACTCGACCGATTTCTTTGCCGCTTTCTTTGCTAGTGCAAACAAGTTCTAATTCCCGCGAAATCGTCACTGCATCTTGAAAAAAACACTCAAAAAAATCTCCGACTCGAAACAATAAAAGTGCGTGGGGATACTGTTCTTTCACTTCCACATACCGCTGCATCATCGGCGTCAGCTTAGTGAATTCTAATAGGCGGTGGTCGGCATTGGGGATGTTGGCTTGACTGGGGTCTGTTGGGGTAGATGCAGTGTAAGGCATAAAAGGCGATCGATAAATTTTGATCTTTAACAACTTTAGCGCAAGCTCGGCTTTTAGCTATAGCTAATGATACAATTTTTGACGATTAATCCTCCTCCAGCAGGGTGCGCGATTCTCAAGATGCGAGCCCAGTTATATGGTTCGTAGTGCCGTTCGTAGTGCCGTTCGTAGTGCGGACTTCAGTCCGCTCTTATCCTGCGGACTGAAGTCCGCACTACAAACCGCGCGTGCGGTTAATCGAGCGGACACGATATGAGAGAGCAGCGACTGGCGATCGCCAAAAACAACCTCAGCCATCCCTGTTAGCTGTTAAAACAATAATGCTAAATTTATTGCAATTTACTCTGGGATAAACTCTACCTTTTTTACAACTTAAAACAGCCGAAAGATAGATTTATAAATTATACCTCGGATAGAGAGATGCCACATCTTATATGCTTAAAATTAAAGCATCCAGCCAAGTGATTTAGCTGCGGAGTAAATTTAAGATTTAGAATTAAAAATCTGGGAGTTAACTAGAGGAGAACACAATAATGAAAGCTCTTTGCTGGCACGGAGCAAATGACGTGCGAGTTGATAATAGACATCTTGCAAAAATAGGGAGTTGCTGATTCACGGTATGAAAGGCTAATATGCCAGTCATAGAAACCAGTATCGACAAAGCTTGGGGATTTTCAACTGATTTTTTTCATACCCTGATTAAGCAACGCCGGCTTGACCATCAAAATGGGACAGACGCACGTTCACCGCTATTTGCGCCCTTTGCTCGATCGCGTTCAAAAAGGCGAAATTGACCCAACTTTCGTGATTACGCACCGTATGAAATTGGATCGATCGCCCGACGCTTACGAGATTTTCAAACACAAAAAAGACAAGTGCATCAAAGTTGTTCTCAAACCATAATTCACCATTAATTCACAAGGAGAAACTATGCTTTTACAAGAAAAAGAATCCGGCGACTTGATAGAAATCATCGATATCGCGACTTTAGTCAGCCCTACAAAAACAGAGGTGGGCGGCAAAAGTCAAGCAGGTGAAGAGGAGCAAGAGCCGACTACTTTTGAGAAGAATAAATTGGTTTTTCCCTCCGGTGAAGTCCTGCCGCGCTGCTGGACAGAGGAAAATTATAAAACTCAAGGTTCGTAGTAGGGACTTCAGCCCTCGATTGACTCATTAAGTCTTGGACGCAACTGTCACCTTAATAAAGGTACGTAGTTGCGCTTCAGCGCTCTTTGCTTATATCTATGAAAGAGCGCTGAAGCGCAACTACGTACCTAAGAAAGATTTGAGTCCCTGATTTGTTAATTATTTAAGGACTTAAGTCCTTACTACAAACTAGATTTTTGCAATAATTATTGTCATCACTAACAGCCAATAAGTTATGGAATTGCAAGCAGTAATTCTCGATGTTGACAAGCGAATTTCACGCCACGTGATTTATCCGTGGAATCAATCCCAAATCGAAAATCTAAAATCCTCTCTTCCCCCGAATTTATCCGTGGGGTCGCCTCTAAAATCTAAAATCGATTGACGGCACTCTCATACTCAGCAAAGATGCTCACGCTCAAGCTTGGGTAGAGGCGTTTGCTGCTTACGGATACGAGGTGCCTTTTGAGAAAGTTCGCCCGCTAATTGGGATGGGAGGCGACCAACTTATACCTACTAACATTTGATTAAAAGGACTTTTGCAAGAAGTCTACAATCCACTCTACCTGATGCGCTTCCGTGCGATCGGGAATGTCGAGGCGATTAGCCAATCGTTGAATGGCTGCTTCTGGGACTGCTGCTGTGCGCGATCGATTCCGCCGCAATACTTCTTGTAGGGGAACTTCCAGGTAAACAATCCGAATACGCGCTTGATAACCAGCAAAGAAATTAATTAATTGCTGGCGCATTTGTTTAGTCGTATTGGTGGCATTCCACACAAAAGAACGTCCCGATTTCATGTATTCCCGCGCACGATTTTTAGCTTCTACGATGACATTTCCGGGAGTTCGATCGGGAGGAACGTTCATCTCTCTTCGCAGCGCATCCAAGGAAATAACAGGCCAATTGGGTAGATTTTCTTTAATCCAATAATCTTTACCGCTTCCGGGTAATCCCGACATCAAAACAACTTCGCATCGAGTATCGTCAAATGCTTCATAATCGGGGTTTCCGTTGTCTTTGCGGAAGTAGATAAATCGGCTGTGGTCTGAGGCGAATTGTCGCGGAGAATCCAAACAATTATTTTCTTGACAAAACTCCCGAAATAGCTGTATTTTATCCAGAATTTCTTGTCTGTCGCTACACTCGCGGCCGCGCACGTCTGCTTCTGCTAAAAGTGCGAGGAAATCGCAGCGGACAACTTGACTGGCCTTAATTACAGACTGCTGCGGGTTGGGTTTGTCTAGCAGCCAGATGGGTAAACTGCCGAATTGGACGATCGCGCAAACAGTCTCCCGAATGATAAACTGCACCGGCGGGTCAAATTGAGCTAAAATTTGTCTGACCATCCTCGCACCTTGACGGGCGTGACCTTTCGAGCTAATTCTGCCATTTTCTTCTATCTTTGTAAAAGCAGGTTTTGCGACATCGTGCAGCAAAGCCGCCGCAAAAAGCATTGAACGTTCTGGCGCAGAAAGCTGTCGCCACTTGGGGGAGGATATTAAGGCTTCGCAGACCATTTTGGTATGAATTAAAACATCACCTTCAGCGTGATAAATCGGGTCTTGCTGGCATCCTTCTAAGTTTTGAATCCAATCGAAATGATTGTAAATGCTTTCCCAATCTAGGAACCAATCGGGCGGTTCTGGACAAAAGGGAAAAGTCCAAGTTGCAGAGTGTGATAATAAAGCAGTCATAGTTTCACCTATTTATTAATAACGCAATTTCTTCGTCCGCGGAGGCGGACATTGTTTGTGTAGCAGCGGTTTCAACCGCCGACTCTTAGCTAAAATTAAATAAATCAGCACCCGGACGCAAAATATTCGGTACAATCGGGCGATTCAACCAATGTCCCTCCGCATTTTTAATCGCAGTCAAAAAGCTAGCGCGCACGTACTTATAACGCGCCTTGACAATTCCATCTGCTTCGACTTTAATATACAGACCCTCCATAACATTACTATTATCAGTCTCCTTCAAACAGCGCTCTTCATCCAATCCCAATTCCCGGCATTGCAAGCGCAACCGCTCCAAATGTCCAGGTTGAATAAAATTAGATTTGTCCATAAACTGCATCATGTGATTGGGCGATTTTACCACTCCTGAAAAAAGAACAGGAACTGACACTAACGGCACTCCGCTTAACAACTGACGGCGGGCTTCTGTACTCAAAAACTGACTGGTTTCCAAGTCCAGCACGTCGTATTCCATAAAATAGTGTGGCAGAAAATCATAAAAAACTGTGTGTTTGGCATAAAGCCATTCGCCGTACAAAATATAACGATTTCCCAGCACTTCTCCCAGGACTCCGCTGAGACTGAAAGCCCACTGTTTGAATAAGTTAAAATGCTTTTCTCGCGGGCCGCCGGTGAGATAGTGGCCGCGACTTTGCAGCAGCATTTGCCCGTCTGGCGCGAAGCTGATGCCTGTATTGGCGCCGTCTACCTTTTCTTCGATAATTAAAGGGCGATCGGCAATAGCGCTAAACGGCACGCTGTCGAGGTCTTCATCACCCGGCTGGAAACGCGAACCTTCGATGTGATAAGTTCTAGGATATTTGACAATTTCCATAACCGATTTTATATTTGAGATTTTAGAGGCCAGCCAATTCATTAGACTAGATTGTAAAAGTCTTTTGAATCAAATTTTCGGACAATGATTTTCACAAGAGGTATATTACCATTATAATAGATGCATCACAAAGGAGCGTATATTTTGAAAAGTCAAAGTTTCCAGAGCGTAACGTCAGCGATCGCTGGAATTCTATTAGTAGTCGCGCTACTCCTGGGCTTCAACTCTTTTGTTGTCATCAATCCAGGTGAAGCAGGGGTGGTTAGCATTTTAGGAAAAGCGACTGATGGAGCGTTGTTAGAGGGATTTCACTTCAGACCCCCGCTGATATCTAAGGTAGATGTCTACGATGTCACAGTGCAAAAATTTGAAGTTCCCGCCCAGAGTGCTACTAAAGACCTTCAGGATTTAAATGCTAGTTTTGCGATCAATTTTCGCCTCGATCCTGCCAAAGTAGTAGATGTCAGAAGGACTCAAGGAACTTTAGAGAATATAGTTTCTAAAATTATTGCTCCTCAGACGCAAGAAGCATTTAAAACAGCCGCTGCGCTGAGAACCGCCGAACAATCTATTACTCAAAGAAGCGAACTGAAACGAGACTTTGATAGTGCACTTAAGGAAAGGTTATCAAAGTATGATGTAATCGTGCTTGATACTAGCGTTGTTAACATTCGATTCTCCACAGATTTTGCGAAGGCGGTTGAGGAGAAACAGGTTGCTGAACAGCGGGCGCAAAGGGCTGTTTATGTTGCTCAAGAAGCTGAACAACAAGCTCAAGCTGATATTAACCGCGCTCAAGGTAGGGCTGAAGCTCAAAGACTTTTGGCGGAAACTCTGAAGGCTCAAGGCGGCGATTTGGTTCTGCAAAAAGAGGCGATCGAAGCTTGGAGAAGCGGCGGCGCTCAGATGCCAAAGGTATTGGTTATGGGTAGCAATTCGAGTCGGGTTCCTTTCATTTTTAATATGAACGATACGCAGGAAGAACCCGATCGCCCAAAAGCGATCGACAATTAAAATAGCACTTACCCTCTGAAACCTTGTTTCTGGGAAAATGTTGGCTTTGCTAACCACAAATCTCGCCCGAAACCGGGTTTGCTCAGAAAGCCTGCCGAAGTCCTATGAGATTTGCCGGAGTATGCTACACTTCTGAGAGTCAAAATATAGCGACAGCTTAAAACCTTTCGCTATTAAACCAAAGTCCGCAATTAAAACGCAGACAGCACACTCATTTTAGGAAGCAAGGAGAAATTATGACCCGCGCTATTATGGAAACCGACAAAGGTACAATCAATTTAGAACTGTTCGATGCGGATGCGCCGAATACAGTGAAAAATTTTGTTGACTTGGCGGAAAAAGGTTTTTACGACGGACTATTGTTTCACCGAGTCATTCCTAACTTTATGGTTCAAGGTGGCTGTCCCAAAGGCACTGGAACAGGCGGGCCCGGCTACAAAATCAAGTGTGAAATCAACTCAAACAAACATTTGGCAGGCACTTTATCGATGGCTCACGCAGGCCGCGATACGGGTGGGAGCCAATTCTTTATTTGCCATTCTCCCCAGTCTCATTTAGATGGAGTTCACACAACTTTTGGCAAAACTGAGGATATGTCTGTCGTGAATGCGATCCGCCAAGGCGACAAGATTATTTCGCTCAAAATCGAGCATTAATTTTCAGTAATTAGTGATGTTTGTAGTAAGGACTTTAGTCCTTATTGCAAACAATATTAGTTGAAATTGAATCATTCATCTTCGAGGGAAGTGTCTAACAGTTCAATTTCTAAATTTTCTTCATCATCCTCATAATTAAATTCCAATTTGCTCTGCTTGATAATTTCATTTAATATATTATTTAAATACCCTTTGGCAACAGCTTCTTCAAATCTGTCTATCAGAATAGCAACATTGATTATTTCTTCTATACATTCCATATAACGCGAGACGATCGCATTTATTGAATACTGTTTTCGAGCCTGCGCTTCAATTTTACGTCTAATCTCAATATCGGAATCTGAAGATTTAACTACAAATGTTATCGGATACCTTTCAATTTTATCAATGTCTAGGAAATATTTATTCATATCTACAGTTTCTGTTACCTGAAAAAAACGTCCTAGAGGCTTCATTACAAAATCAATTCCGCCATCATTTGCATTTGTCCGACCTGTTTTAAACAGTTGTAAATTTTCTTGCTGGAGCCTATCAAGCTCATAACCCCAATAGATACATATGTCACTATAGTAGTATTTTAAGATACTGTAGCTGACTATCTCGAATATTCTAGCATCTACAGTTGGTGCAACTATTTGTTTGATAAATTGTATTACTTGCTTCTGGGTCAATGCTTGAGCCTCTTTACAAAGTTGCAGAAACTTGTCAAAGCTATCTCTCTTAGCTTCAACGTAAGCATCAATGATTTGAATTACTGTTTCTGCTATGTTATGTACATTTTCCTGAATTTTAACTTTTAATAAATTTTCGTTAAACCAATACCTGTTAGTTTTGGGATTTCTCAGAACTGGGATAAAGTCACAAGTAGGAAAATATCTTTTAAATTCTTCATTAAGCCTGTGGTTCAAAGCATGGTTTTGAAGCTTTTGTCCAAACGGTAATTCGCGCTGTCTCTTAAAAATATTTGTATAAACTGCACCTGCATAATCTGAATACATATCGCTTTGATGAAAACCTCTTAAAAAATAGTCTTCAACTAAAACATAGATAGCATATAAATTCGCAAAACTTCCTCTTGATTTTGAGCCTCTATTTGCAGATTTAGTTTTGATATTCAAATATTGAATTAGCTCGCTTCCAGTAAATATTTGCTCGCCAGACGCGCCCAAATTTTCTGCTAAAATTTGCTTGATTGTTTTAGTAAACTCGTGTTCCATTGAATCAAAGTTGTAAGTTAAGTGTTAACTGTGTGGGTGAAGTTTCACCAGGATTTATTTCCGATGTTTGCTGCTCTTTTTTGTCATTATAAGTAGCTTGTAACCTATTTAATCCTATTTCTACATACTTGTTTTGTAATTCTATTCCGATTGACTTTCTCTTAAGCTGTTTGGCAACAAATGATGTGGTAAAAGTCCCAGAAAATACGTCTAATACAACGTCTCCCTCATTACTACTTGCTTTGACAATTCGTTCTAACAAAGATGTTGGTTTTTGGGTAGGGTGATCTTCGTACTCAGGCATACGATATCTGACTCTCGGAAACTCCCATACATTACCTGGAACTTTTTGAGAATTATATACTGATGGTGTAGACTTGCGGTAATCAATTAGTTTTCTGACTGAGCCGGTTTTTGCCTCTACCAGAATATCGGAGGAATTAAATGTATAATTTCGTTTGTCTTTGACACAATATAAAATAGGTTCGTACAGAGAACCGTAGTATTTTTTTGCTTGGACTCCCGAACTGTCATAGTACCACACTATTCGTGAAAGAATTGTCAAACGATCGCGCAAATATAAATCGAAGTAAGGCATACATTGAGTTGAAGCCATCAGATACAAGCTGCCGTTGTGCTTGAGCTTATCAATACATAAATTCAACCAGGTATAACTCCATTCTAAATAATCGCTCTCTGATTCCCACTTGTCTTTAAAACCATTGAAGTCTTTGCCAATATTATAGGGAGGATCGGCAAAAATCAAATCGACTGAGTTGTCTTTAATTTCATGAGAAAGGACTTCTAACACATCTCCCAATATGAGCTTGTGTCTGTCTACTTCAAAGATTTTCATTTTGCCTAATCTTTTCCAATCAATACGTCATTTTGTCAGCTAGAGTTGATATTTACTAGAACTCCTCAATACAGTTCATATTTGAGCAAAGTACAGGGAATCGAGCCATTAAAAACCGGAATTCGCTTCGATGTTCTGAGTCCAACCTGTTTACCCAACTCCTTATTCCCAGTCAAAATAAACGCATTCCAACCTTTAAAACGCTGCTTGAAAATATCGCCCAACATCTTGTACAAATCTCCCAATTCGCTAGCATCTCCCAGGCGCTCTCCGTAGGGAGGATTGCAAATCAGAACGCCTCTATCTGTCGGTGCTTCCAACTCGGATAACTCGGTACGAGCAAACTTGATTTTACCTGAAATACCTGCTTGCTGGGCGTTGGTGCGAGCTTGATCTAACATATCAGAATCGCGATCGCACCCGGCGATTATTTCTTTAAGTTCGGGCAATTCGCTGTTTTCAGCTTCAGCCCACAATTTATCCCACAAAGGTTCGTCAAAATCGCGCCACGTCATAAATCCAAACTTGTCTCGAAACAATCCAGGCGCAATGTTCAAAGCCTTTAAAGTCGCTTCCAAAGGCAAAGTTCCGGAACCGCACATCGGGTCTAAAAATGGTAAATCTGCCGTCCATTCTGCCATCTCTAACAAAGCCGCAGCCAGGGTTTCTTTGAGCGGAGCCAGCCCCATTGCGGGGCGATATCCCCGGCGGTGCAAACTGCCGCCGGAACTGTCTAAGCTCAAGATAGCGCGGTCTCGATGGATGTGAAGGTTAATTAGTAAGTCGGGATTTTCGACATCAACATTGGAACGTTTGTTAAATTGCAGGCGCTGTTGGTCGGCGATCGCATTTTTGACCTGCAAAGCTGTAAAGTGGGTGTGATTTAAATTTTCGTTGCCACCGGTACAGTTGACTGCTAATGTATTGTGAGGCTCTAGGTATTCGTCCCAAGGAATTTTCTGGACTTCGCGGTAGAGCATATTTGAGTCGTAACACCGGAATTCGGCGATCGGCATTAGCACTCGAAAAATAGTTCTCGACCACAGATTGACGCGGTACAATAAAGCGCGATCGCCCGCGAAGTAAACTCCTGTAAAATCGGGCTTGACATCTTGCGCCCCTAAACTTTCTAATTCTTGGGCGGCAATGGTTTCTAAACCGCGCGCAACTGTAGCAAAATATTGATTCATTGATGATTACGAAGGAAGTTCGGCAGCGAGCAATGTACGGGATGTAACGGATGTAACGGATGTAACGGATGTTAACGGATGTTAACGGATGTAGGAGGGAAGAAATAGCTATAGCCTTTCTCAAAAAGATGAGGTATGACTGACAGCTTATTATCACCCTTAAGCTAAGAGGGCTAAAGCCCAACAACATACCTCATCTTTCTGATAACCGCTATAGGTGGTTGGGGATTGGGAATCGGTTTTTCTCGATCGCCCAAATTAGATAGTAGCTCGTTTTAATCCTAAGTCTCACAAACAACACTCTACCTTAAGGTAGATGCCTCTGTTTCAAAAGACTGATATTTTTACTACTTATTGTCAAGAGTGGATTGCCGGTTTAGCAGTATGTGCGTAAGGGCGATCGGGCTAGCCCGCGACTACTGAATGTCCAGAATCAATAGCTAGAGAGGATTTGTGCTTAATTGTCAACTGGGTTAGCAAGGGGTCTGAAGTACCCTTGCAGCCCGCTTGTTGAAAAGTATTCTTAACTACTTGCACATTTTATTGACTTCATGTTAGGCTTCTAGTCAAAGTTGAGAATTCAAGCCCTAACGTCACAGTCAGGGAAAATTTCAGCTAAATGGGTGTCATACAACAATTGGAGACCATTATGTCAAAGGCAATCAACGGATCTGCTCTCAAACTGTCCCGCGCTAGCAAAATCCAAGTAGAAGTCAAGGAAATTGCCAAGCACGCCACAGCTAAAAATATCTCTTCTGCGCTTAATGTTGATGCCGATGGCAGCGATGTTACCAACGAGTAATAGCAGGTTTTTCAGTTAGACTTCGCATCCCCAAGCAACAAGTAGTAGATTTTACTGTTGTCTGTCGGGAAATGTGGAGTAATTGAGGGCAAGCGTAAAGCATTGTCCTCAATTATTCAATTGTTCAAAATTTATTGAGAAGTTTTATCAATAGAATTTATGCGATCGATCGCCAATTTAATCAAACCATACAATCTCGAAGATTTTCTAAATAACAACTGGACAAACAAAGCAGTTGTCATTCCCAGCGAAGGGAAAAAAGACTTTGCACATTTATTTTCCTGGGAAAAACTCAACTACCTGCTCAACTTTCACGAATTAAAATATCCCGACATTCGCTTAGCAGTAGCAGGAAAAGTTCTCGACGCCAGCGAAAACGTCAATCTCATAAAACTGTGCCAATCGGGAGCAACTTTAATCGTCAATCAAGTTCACAAACTCATCCCAGAAATAGCTGAATTTGCAGCAGAAATAAAAGCAGACTTAGGTTATCCAAACCAAGTAAATGCCTATTGTTCTTGGCCGGAAAAACAGGGGTTTTCTTCCCACTACGATACCCACGAAGTTTTCATATTGCAAACAGACGGGATTAAGCAGTGGTATGTATTTGCCGACACAATTAAATACCCGCTGATCGACCAAAAATCCTCCGCATTTTCGCCACCAGAAACTCCACCATATTTAACCTGCACTTTGCATCCCGGAGATGTGCTTTACATACCGCGCGGACATTGGCATTATGCAGTTGCTTCAGATGAACCATCGCTGCATTTAACATTAGGAATTCACTGCAAAACTGGAATTGACGTTTTAGAATGGTTGGTGGGCGAATTGCGACAACAAGAAGAGTGGCGTCAAAGTTTACCGCTGCGAATAAATCCAGATTCCATTGATGTAAGTGTAAATAATTTAATTACTGAATTGCACCGCTACGCAAACAGTAAAAATCTTGGAGAAGAGTACAGCAGCTACCTTGACAGTTTAGCAAAACCAGTGGCGAAATACTCTCTCCCTTATCAAGCAGGGTTCAACATTTTTCCCTACGGGATTCAAACTAAGTTTAGGATTCCCAAGTTTCTGCGGGTGAGAATTCGCGAATTACCTGACGGGTGTGGATACAAAGTTGTTGTTGGAGGCAAAGAAGTATCTCTGAAAGGAGTAACGGAGAAATTTATGGACAATCTATTCAGTACAGAATTTTTTACAGGAGATGATGTGATGGATTGGTTGCCAGATTATGATTGGGAAATAGATGTAGTGCCACTTTTGTCTAAGTTAGTAGTTGACGGAGTGATTTTTGTTGGTTAAAACTAGAGAAGGGTACTAGCTGTAATGAATGGGTTGTTAAAAGAGTAATTTATGACACATAACGAGGTAAAAAATGCCGGATACTTTTTTTTGCGCCGATGCTTCTAAATGCGTTCAAGAGGATATTATTGGTACTGGTACGAATTACCAAACCTATATATTGATTGAGTGCTGTTTGCCTTGGGAATCAGAAGCTTTTGATTCCAAACAAGTCCCCCAGAATCTCAGGGATTTGGTGGAGGAAGTAGAGCATTCAAAGCAAAAAATTAGATTTTTGTTGATAAATAGCGACCAAACTAAATGTGCCGATCAGCGCAAAGTGTTGATTTATGATAACAAAAGTCAAGCACTTTTTGAGGGCTACGAAAAATACGAATTTAACGCGAGTAATATTGAGCAAGTAGCGGCAATTGTCAAAAGCTATTTAGCTGGAGAAGTCCCGGATTGCGAAGTTGAAAATAACCCAAGTAGAGATATTTTGGTTTGCACTCACGGGAGTCATGATAGATGTTGCGCGAGATATGGCAATCCTTTTTATGCCCAAGCAACGGCTTTGGTTTCGGAGTTAGAATTGAGTGATGTTCGTCTTTGGAAATCTAGTCATTTTGGCGGACACCGCATGGCGCCGACTGCGATTGATTTGCGTGACGGCAGATATTACGGAAATCTCGATCGCATTTCGTTCAAATCTATTCTAACGCGATCGGGCGATATTGAATGTTTGAATCAGGTTTATCGGGGTTGGGGGATTTTGCCGAACCAAATTCAGGTTTTGGAACGAGAATTCATCATCCGCTACGGGTGGGATTGGTTCAACTACAAAGTCTCAGGCTGTATTGTAGATAAAAATCCTGAAAATGATGATTTTGTTGCTGAATTAACTTTTGAAAACGTAAATGGCACTTATATCTATCGGGCTGAGTTGGTTAAAGATGAAGCTAAAACAGTCAGGTTGAAAGGTTCCTGCGGCGCTAAGCAAGAGTCAGAGTTTGTCAAATATTTGGTAAAATATTCTTACTTTTACTCGAAGAAAGATGAGTCAAGGTTTGTGATTTATCCTTTTCGGGATTTTCGTAGAGATAAGACGGCGGTTGAAACCGCGTCTACACAAACGATGTCCGCCTCCGCGGACTAAATAAAATAACCTAATTTCAACCGTTGTGTTCAACCCGCGGAGGCGGGTTTTGTCTGTATAGACGCGGTTTCAACCGCCGTCTTCAACTCCATGAATATGTGCGGGATTCCCAGGTAGTCAAAGGGATTGTCTTTTTCTATAAATCCGAGGTTTTTGTAAAATTTAACGGCGTTAATACGAGACATTAATCTAACAGTTTTGAAATTCTTTTCCTTAGCTTGTGCGATCAGTTTTTCCATCAGTTTAGTGCCGATTCCCTGGTTTTGAAATTCAGGAAGTACAGCAATATAAGAGATGCTTCCCAATTCAGGGGATAATTCTCGGAGTCTGCCGGATCCGATAATTGTACGATCGCCCTTTGCTATGATATGACAAGCACCGTTTTCGCGATCGTCCCTTTCGCTGCCTCTTTCCATACCCAGAGGCGATCGCAAAACCAGCCATCGCTGATCGAACATTTCTGCTAATTCTTGTTGGTTATTGACTTCACGGATGTCTAATTGTAGCATTTTTCGATCAGATTGAAGAGGTAGATTATAATTTGTCGTTGGGCGGGGGCGGGTTTACGAGATTATAGGTTTTAGGCAATTATTGTTGGTGAACCCGCCCCTACAAATTATGGGGAATTTTGGGTGGGGGCGGGTTTACGAGATTATGGGTTTTAGGCAATTATTGTTGGTGAACCCGCCCCTACAAATTATGGGAAATATGGAGTTACAAACTATCAGTAATACTGGTGAAATTAAAAGCTTTAACTCGCACTCCTGGTACTACGCTGCTACCGTAACGTTTCACTTCGCTAATGGCATCAACATCGCGCAACATATCAGGTAAAACTTGATTGAAACGGAAATTTTTAATCGGATAAACAATCTTACCATTTTCAATCCAGAAAGTACCGTCGCGAGTCATGCCCGTTACTTCCGATGTTTTGGGATTGACGTAGTTGACATACCAAGCTCGACTGACGAAAATTCCGCGATCGGTTTGAGCAATCAAATCTGCTAAACTTTGGTCTGAACCTGTCATCGCGATCGGGTAATAAGCACCTTTTGATTCTTGGCCTTTTTGCGCGGCCCAATACCGGGAATAAGACAAACTTTGAGGTACGCCATTTTTGATTATTTCCAAATAGTTATTGCTCAATCCATCGCCGAAAAAATTACCCGATCGCAATAAAGGATGAGCGGGATCGCGCTGTACTTGTACCATCGGGCTGAAAATCTGTTCACCAGCGCGGTTTCCAGCGGGTTTACCTTCTGAATCTGCGATCGACATGAAAGATCGCCCTTCATCCGCCGCCCGCGCATCCATACCCCAAATAATCCACGGTAACAAATCCGCAAACGCAGCGCCATCAAAGATTACAGGATACACGCCCGGAGTGATTTCGCGGGGGTTGCGGGATGCGATCGCGCGATCGACTACTTGTTGGGCCAATTGGGCGATCGGCAGTTGACCAATACTCCAAGCTGTGCTTTCAGTCCAGCTAGAACCGTTGTCAATGCGGGCTGTAAAGCCAAAATTCGCCTCTGTAGAATGGTTGCAGGCGCGGAGTCCGGTGCTCGATGCGATCGCATACAAGGACGCATCAACGCTCAAAGTACCGGAAGCGTTAGCGCCTGCTGTGGATGCGATCGCACAAGCTTGTCGCACCATTTCTGCCCGCTCTAAAGGCGATGCAGCGGCCGTTGCTTCGTCAAATGCCGCCGGGGGTAAATCGTAGGTTTGAGGGGGTAGCAGGGGCATCCATTCGGGGTCTGCGGGGGCAATTTTGGCTAATTCTTGCGATCGTTTGACCGTTTGGGCGATCGTATCTTCATCAAAATCTGTCACAGATGCAGAAGCGCTTTTATTGCCGAAATAGCTAGTAATGTTGAGCCTAAATACAGTCTTGCTGATATTTTGACTGATTTGATTTTCCGAAAATCTGGAGAGAGATTCTTCGCCAGTATAGAGACTGACAAATACTTCCTCTGCTTCCGATTGTTTGACCACCTTTTCTACTAAAGATAAGGCTTGGTCTTCACTTAAAATTGCGGAAGATGTTGTTAAAATCATGATGGAATGGGGAATAGGTAATGGGGAATGGGGAATGGGGAATAGGTAATGGGGAATTCGGAATTAGAAATTGATAATTGGGGATTGATAATTTTGAATTGGTTATTTATTACTTCCAATTACCAATTACCAATTACCAATTACCAATTACCAATTACCCAATTTGAATATCCCTAACCCGCACCGGCACACAAGCGTGAGTCATTTGAGCAACCTGCATCGGTTCACCTTTACCGCACATATTAGTACCGCATTGAACCCGTTCCGAAGCAGGCCCGATCGCATCTACTTGATTCCAAAAATCAGTGCTCATCGAATGATAAGTTACATCCTTCAACATACCGACAACTTTACCTTTTTCCACCTTCCAAAAAGCATTGCCGCCGAATTGGAAATTGCGCCGTTGTTGGTCAATCGAAAAACTGCCAATACCGTCAATTAAAATCCCATCTTCCGTATCAGCAATCATCTGATCCAAAGTAGCAGTATGACTGCCGCCATCCGGGCCTGGTTCCAATCCCAAATTCGGAATTCTCACCATCGGTACACTCGACCAACTATCAGCGCAAGCAGAACCGTTGCTGCTACCGCGTCCGAGGCGATAAGCTGTTTCTCTATCAGTGAGATAATCAACTAAAATTCCATCCTTAACAACGTACCAATCCTGTGATTTTACGCCCTCATCATCGTAACCCATTGTGCCACGGCCTGCGGGTTGAGTGCGATCGCACTTAAAGTTCACCCAAGGCGCAGCGTATTGCAGCTTATTCAATTTATCGGTAGTAGCAAAACTCGTGCCGGCAAAGTTAGATTCGTAACCGTAAACTCTGTCTAATTCCGTTGGATGTCCGACGGATTCGTGGATGGTCAGAAACAAATTTGTCGGCTTGAGAATCAGGGATTTGCAAATACCAGCCGGAACTTTAGGCGCAGCGACTTTCTCAATCGCTTCGGCCGCAACTCTGTCTATTTGACTAAGCAAATCATCGGGATTAATGTGTTCGTAACCGATATTTAGCGGCGGGCGTTCGTAACTGCGACTTTGGGCATCGCCGCCCGCAATTGCGGTACAGCCCAAACCCGGATAGCTGCGGTAGATTGTTTGTTCGATTAGCGAGCCTTCTGTGGAAGCAAAAACCTTGTCTTCGCGGTTTGCCTGCAAAAAAGAATAAGCTTTTTTGATGCCTTGTGAATCGTGGGCTAGCAGTCGCTCGTTGATGGTTAATAAAAGTTCGGCTTTGTCAGCAACGGGTACAGAAAATGGGTCAATTGCGATCGGAGTAATGTAAGTATCGACATATTTTTCGACGGGTACTAAGCGCACCGGTTCCTTTTGAGTCAAGCGGCTGCCTTTAGCGATTTCAACAGCCAAAGCGACTATTCTGGCAACCTCTGCGGGTGTTTTGCTGTGACTGGCGGCAAAGCCCCAAGCGCCGTCTAGCAGCACTCGCACGCCAAAACCGGAACTTACATTATCGGAGATATTGCTTAAAGATCGATCGCGCGCGTAGAGACTCTGCCTTCGATAACTACAAAAACGCACATCACCGTATTCGCAACCTGTTTTCCGAATCAAACTTACGGCTAAATTTGCTAACTCCTTAGCAGAGACTTTTGCGGTTAATTGTACCATAGTTATTAGTCATTTGTTATGAGTTATCAATCATTATAGCGCTACTATCGAAATATTTTCCGAATCAACGGGGCGACGATACCCAGCATTAACCCGCCAAATACTAAGCCAAATACGAGACTCCAGAGAATTGTCGCAGCAAAGGGATGCAGCGGGAGAGAGATATCGGGAAACCATTGAATCGGTGTCTCCTTCTTGATGAGAGGATAGGCTGCGGAGAAGATTTGGCCACCACCGATCGCAGTTCCGACAAAGAATATGATATTCTCAAGTTGGCGATCGCGCTTTTTCTCATTGTCTTCCTCGTCCCTGTATAATTCCATTTGTTCCCTGTCCGATTCCACCTGTTCTATTTCCACCATCCCGCGCACAGTGGATATCGACTGGTGGAACAAATCTTGACTAGCAATTAGGTAGTTTAAATCGATTTCAATTTGCCGCTGATATGTATCCTCAGCCAAATCTAGAAACCTCTGCAAAAAATCCAGATTATCACCGACGATGGACAAATTCCTAATTTTTGTCAATGTCTCACCATAATTTTCAGCATTAATATCAATGGTATTTCTATCTTCTTGCAAATACCGCACTTGCTGAGTACAATCAAACATTTTGGTGCGGATTTCAGCCAGCAATTCCTTTAACTTCCGCAGCTTAACTTGTCTATCTGCTTCCCTTTCAATTTCACCGAATTTAGGAAGCTTCTTTTCTAACTCGCCCACAATTTTCTGTGCATTGCGATATCTTTTCCGAGCTTCGCGATACACAAATACAATTTTAGCACGAGAACACAACAGATTCATCAAATAAGAATTAAACGTTGAGGTTGCGAATTGCAAAGTTTGGGGATTGTCTTGTAACCATACTAGAATGTGACATCGTTTAGACGCATCATCTTCGCGGCTGTTATACTCAAAAATCGGACTCCCAAATAATATCCCTGACGCGCGAAACTCTGGTAATGCTTGCTGTTGATTGTGAACAAAAGCTGTAACGGATTCGTCAGCTAGCTTGCGGTAAGTACCATAAACTGCTGGTGCGGCGTACAACAATAAAGTTTGTCCTAGGGACGGTTTAATTGCGTTTGGTAACAAACAACCTTGGGGATTTAATTGATTTAAGTCAGCTACTTTGATTGTCGCATTTCGATAGTAAAATGTCAAATCTGCGGTATAAGTATCGTGAATTCGCAGGGCATAAATTGAACCATCAAGTTTCTGGTTATCTGGCTGAGTAATTGGTTGTAAATCCAGAGTTTTGCCATCGGGAATCAGCAGTTCGCGATTATTGGGTTTTTCCTGTTCGCCTTGAGGATAATACTGTTTGTCTTTATAACAAATCAGCTTTTCTCGGAGAGATTTTAGCTCGTTGCTTTTAAATTTTGTACCGACATTATCTGCTAAATTTTCCCACAGAGATTGAGCATTTTTGGCTACTTCGCCGTAGCCTTCATCGCCATCATCCCGCAGGTGGAAAGGATAGAGAGTAATGCTGGGATTTTTAATTTTCGGTGGTTCCTGCATAATCGAATCCGTGATGAGACATGATGTTAATTCAATCTTAGTCCGCGGAGGCGGACATTGTTTGTGTAGCCGCGGTTTCAACCGCCGGGGCCTAATCGCCGAATTCCTCAATCGCCAGATTCCTAATCTCCGAATACCCTCTTAGTCCGCGGAGGCGGACATTGTTTGTGTAGCCGCGGTTTCAACCGCCGGGGCCTAATCTCCGAATTCCTCAATCGCCGATTCCTAATCTCCGAATACCCTCTTAGTCCGCGGAGGCGGACATTGTTTGTGTAGCCGCGATTTCCAATCGCCGGGGCCTCAATTAGAATATAATCATTATGATTTCATTGTGCCGTCAATCAATCCCGGAGGTTTCTAATCACCCGGCGGTTGAAACCGCGGCTACACAGACAAAACCCGGATGGTGCGCGGGTTGAAGATTTGACCCGGTGGTTTTCAATCACCCGGCGGTTGAAACCGCGGCTACACAGACAAAACCCGCCTCCGCGGGTTGAAGATAAATTTCATATATTGTACGAGAAATGAGAGATAATTTCACGCAGTTGTATGTACACTATGTTTGGGCAACCTGGGATAGATTGCCTTTGATTACTCCCGATATTCAAGAAGCAATTTATGCGGTGATTATTGGAAAATGTAATAATTTAAAATGCACTGTAATTGCTATTGGCGGTATAGAGGATCATGTACATTTGCTAGTCGGTTTTCCGTCAACTTTGACAATAGCTGAAATTATTAAAGAAGTTAAGGGTAGTTCTTCTCATTTAGTAACTCACGAACTTAAACCTGGTGTTTTTTTTAAATGGCAAGGTAGCTATGGGGCGTTTACGGTTAGCCGTGATGCGATCGACAATGTAGCCAACTATATCAGAAATCAGGCTATTCACCACCGTCAAAAATCAATGATTCCTGAATGGGAATGGGTTTCTGATCCTGCTTTCGCAGGTTCCAAAAATTTACGCGGTGGTTTTTAATCACCGGGCGGTTTCCATATCCCCCGGCGGTTTCCATATCCCCGGCGGTTTCCATATCCCCGGCGGTTTCCATATCCCCGGCGGTTTCCATATCCCCCGGCGGTTGAAACCGCGTCTACACAAACCAAACCCGCCTCCGCGGGTTGAAGATTCCAATCGGTGATTTCTAATTACCCGGCGGTTGAAACCGCGGCTACACAGACAAAACCCGCCTCCGCGGGTTGAAGATTCTACACAATGATTTCTCATCTCCGAATACCATCTTCGTCCGCGGAGGCGGACATCGTTTGTGTAGCCGCGGTTTCAACCGCCGGGGCCCTCACCACCGCCGAAGACCCTCTTCCCTCTTCGTCCGCGGAGGCGGACATCGTTTGTGTAGCCGCGGTTTCAACCGCCGGGGCCTTCTTCACCCACCGCCGGGGCCGGGCCCTCAACCGCCACAGAATCCCTAGACAAACCCAATCGGATCTGATTTTCCTTCAACGCCTCATAAAACTCCCTCACCACTTCCTCCGGCGCATCACTATCAGTCCCGCCCGCACCCATTTGATAAATCTCATTCTCTAAATTCTCTTCAATTTGAGGCCGACTTTCGCACCAATCCTTGATTCTTTCAGCTATAACATTCACATTATCCATCGCACCAACATCAATCGCGGATAATTCTGCCACAAATTGCGGTTCTGATATTTTCAATAACTTACTAAAAGCCGCCACAATTTCTTCAGGTTTCGCATCATCGGGAAGTGACATTTTGAGACTCCTTAAATCTATTTTTTCAGTTGACAGCGGTAAAGTTTCGGTTTCGCCAATTAGGGTAAATGCAGCCCAAGCTATGGGACTCGGAAATCGAGCTTTTGTGGTTAGCATAGCACACCGCAAGGCCGCTGCTCGATTGTCGCCCCGTGCTAAATTTTGGTAGAATTCCGTCATTAGCAACTTGGCTGAAATCACTCCCATATTCCACAGGGAAACGATGATGCTGGGGACTCCGGCGAGGATGAAGCAGCGCGACAATCCGATGACTCCATCTCCCGTGATTTTACCGCGCCCGGTGCTGCACGCGCTCAATACTACGAGTTCGGAATCGAGTTTTAATTGCAGGATATCCACGGCATGAATTGCGCCGTCGTCGTCTCCCGATGGTGCTAAAATTATCGCGCCGGGAATGCCGGAACCTTGGAAATCGTCGAGGAGTCCGTGGGCGGATAAATGGACGATGCGCGTGTTTAGCATTCTGTCTAAAATGGCGACTTTGGTGGCATTGTCTCCGCTAATTGCTTGGGTTTGTAAAGTGGCGGCGATGGCTTCGGCGGCTTCTTTTGCCCTGGGAATTTGGCGGAGTTTGTGGGGGTCTAATTGGAAGTTTTGGTGGATGGTTGGATCGCCGACAATTAGGGCGGCTTGTCTCAATCCTCGGACTCGGTTTTGATGTTCGCGGGTGAATTCTAATACTTGGATGGATGGGCTGGTGAGGATGGTATGATGTTCGATTAGGTAGCGGTTGTGGCTATCTTGCAAGGCGGCGAAAGGAACTAAAAATAAGTCGTAGTGGGGGACGAAGATGATGGGGGAATTGGCATCGGTGGGCAGTAAGTCGATGATGGGTTCGATCAGGATTTGATGGAGGAGTTGCAGTAGGGGAAAGCGGCCTGTTTCGTCTCGATTGTACTGGGATTCTAGCTGAATTTTGTTGCCTGCGTCGTCGGTTTCTACGGTGCCGATGGAGACGCGGGTTTGGAGGATGATTTGTTTGAGGGTTTGGTTTTGTTGGTTGAGGGGTTCGAGGTTGGCGGCGCGATGGGTGATGTTGCCGTTTGGTTGGATTACCCAGATGTAAATTTCTGGATCGACAATCGAATATTCAACTATTGTGGAGTTTCTGTCGCGGGCGATTTGTTGGATTTTGGGGATTGATAATTTATTTGTTTGGTCCTTGGTTGGTAATTCATTTATTAATAAGGTTTGTTGTAATAATTCGACGAAGGCACGGGTGCGGGACATTTCAGATATTTCTAAGGCTTCGTTAAATTGCGATCGGGCGACTAGGACTTTTTGTAAACCGTGATAAGCCGATATTTGAGTTTCAAAAAATGATATTTTATGGTTGTCATTGACTAACTCAGAACGCAGATTTTCACGATTTTGGATTGATGCACGAAGTGCTTTTTCAGCTTCACCAAGTTGGTAGATTTTTATTAAACTACTTCCCAAATTGTTGAGGGAATTAGCTTCCCATTGGCGATTTTCTATTTCCCGTGAAATCACTAAAGATTGTTCGTAAAATTCGATCGCCCTGTAGTATTGCCCTAGGGAATTGTAAGCAATTCCCAAATTGCAAAGGGAAGCAGCTTCTCCATTGCGGTCTCCGATTTCCCGTTTAATTACTAAAGACTGTTCGTGAAATTCGATCGCCCTGTGAAATTGCCCTAGGGAATAGTAAGCATTGCCCAAATTGCCGAGGGAATTAGCTTCTCCTTGGCGACCTCCGATTTCCCGTTTAATCACTAAACACTGTTCGTGAAATTCGATCGCCTTTTGGTATTGTCCTGAGTATTGGTAAGCATTGCCCAAATTGGTGAGCGAATTAGCTTCCCATTGGCGATTTCCTATTTGCCGTGAAATCACTAAAGATTGTTCACAAAATTCGATCGCCCTGTGGTATTGTCCTAGGGAATTGTAAATATTGCCTAAATTGCAAAGGGAAGCAGCTTCTCCATCGCGATCTCCGACTTCCCGTTTAATCACTAAAGACTGTTCGAGAAAATCGCTCGCCTTGTGAAGTTGCCCTAGTGAACAGTAGGTAGCGCCCAAATTGCCGAGGGAATTAGCTTCTCCTTGGCGATCTCCGATTTCCTGTCTAATCACTAAAGACTGTTCGTAAAATTCGAGTGCCTTGTGGTATTGCATTAGGGAATGGTAAGCATTGCCCAAACTGCCGAGGAAATTAGCTGCTTTTGGACGATCTCCGATTTCCTGTCTAATCACTAAAGACTGTTCGTAAAATTCGATCGCCCTGTGGTATTGCTCTAGGGAATTGTAAGCTGCGCCCAAACTGCCGAGAGAATTAGCTTCTCCAGGGCGATTTCCGATTTCCCGTTCAATCACTAAAGATTGTTCGTGAAATTCGATCGCCCTGTAGAATTGTCCTAGGAAATAGTAAGCAACACCCAAACTACTCAGGGACTTAGCTTCTTCATTGCGATCTCCGATTTCGCGCTTAATCACTAAAGACTGTTCCTGAAAATAGATAGCTGTATGGAATTGTTTTAGGGAACTGTAAGCAATGCCTAAATTGCCGAGGGAAATAGCTTCTCCAGGGCGATTTCCAATTTCTCGTGAAATCTCTAAATACTGTTCGTGAAATTCAATCGCCCTGTGGAATTGCCCTAGGGAATTGTAACCAACGCCCAAATTGCCGAGGGAATTAGCTTCTCCAGGGCGATTTTCGATTTCCCGATAGATAGTTAATGACTGTTCCCAAGACTGCAAAGCTTCTCGAAATTGACCGATATTATACTGTTGAGTTCCTTGTTCAAACAGTCTGTCTGCTTCTGCTTGTAGGGTAACTGCCACTGAAGATTTGTTATTCATCTCAATCTGCGTCCCTGCAAAATTCATTAACCGATCCGCATTATTTAGTTGCCCAAATTTTATGAGATTATCCGCCTCTTCTAGCATTGCCGCCACCAAGCCATCATCCAGCAATTCCGGGTGAGTTTTCAATATCTGGGCTTCATCGCCGCTGGGACTATTTAGCAGTTGATTTATCAGGTTGAGATAGGCTTGTTGGCGATCTAAGTTCATGGCGATTTGGGATTTGGGATGGTTCGCTATATTAATTTATTATCGGTGAAACTCATCTGTTTGGGGCGGGCGATGGCAAGATTGTTGTAGGTGTGGCGAGAAACCGGGTTTTTTCGAGAATCCTTCGTTACAGTCGAAGATTTCGGAAAAAACCCGGTTTCTGAGATTTTGGGTGTGGCCAGAAACCGGGTTTTTTCCGAGGATATCGATACACAGCCTAAAGACTGCGAAAAACCCGGTTTCTTTGGTTTATGTCGTAGTCTTGGATGCGCGGGGTGGCGAGAAACCGGGTTTTTTCCAGAATAGTTGGTTACAGTCGGTGATTTGGGCAAAAACCCGGTTTCTGAGATTTTGGGTTTTGGTCGATTCCCTACGGGATAGCTACGCTTCACGCACTTTTTGCAACAATCTTTTATAATGGAATCCAATCCAACTTATCAATCCATTCTTCAGCCTCAGAAGTCTCCCAAACCATCACAATTTCTTCTGCCCATCTGCCTAAACTCGCACTTGGACGCACCCAAAAAAGTCCCCAAATTTGTCCTCCCGTCGCCCAATATTCTGTCAAATGTCCTGGAATACTTTTGCGGTTATCCGTTACTAATAGCCTTTGTGATGATTCCAAATAGCTGATAATTTCTGGATCGAGGGTTCCTAAGGTTGGTGCATTTGCGTCCCCCACCCGCAAAATATCTATCTCCGGCTGGAAGTGCAAAACAGCACTTTTGAGCTTAGGTGGCAAATTTTCATCGAGTAAAAAACGAATTTTCACTTTAGTAGAATTAACTCCTGTTCTCGTTGTGCTTTGATTGCTCTCAAACGTTTTACTACATCAGAAGGTTCTTTAGCTAACCATTCCTGATAGCGTTCTTCCCGCCACTTCGCCAGCCGCAACATATAAGCATCCATCTGTCTGCGATTTTGCAGATAATAGGTTAGCGTCGCGTAAATCTTCTCTAAATTCAGAGTGGGTAATTCCACCAGAATTTGGTCGGGAGAATATCCATCCAAGTAATATTTAATCACGTCATCGATGCCGATCCGATGTCCTTTGATGCGGATGTCATCGGGGTCGAGAAACTCAAAATAGTCTTCTAGTTGCATCGGTTTATCTCCGAATACTTAGTTAATCGCATTTTATCATAAATTGGGATGTGTGGAGTGGCGAGAAACCGGGGTTTTTCCGAAAATATCGATACACCGCCTAAAAACTGCGAAAAACCCGGTTTCTTTGGTTTATGTCGTAGTGCGATTATTTGTTCAGGGGGCTGTTTGTTTGTCCGCGAGTCCGCCAGGGGTTAAAACCCCTGTCTCATAGCTAAAGTCGGTTGAAACCGACTGAAGACTGCTGCAAAATACTCGAATATTTGTTAATTTCATCTACTTTTCAGTCCTCTTTTAGAGGACTTTCGCTATGAGACGGGGGTTTTCAACCACCGGCGGACTTGTGGGGTAGCGTGGGGATTTTGGTGGCGGGGATTTACTCCATCCCCTGCAAAACCCCTGTCAAAATTTCCACAATGCGATCGATATGTTCCTTCTCAATAATCAGCGGCGGCGACAACGCAATTATATCACCAGTCGTGCGAATCAACAACCCATTTTCGTAGCACTTTACAAAACAATCAAAAGCCCGTTTCCCCGGTTTCCCAGCAATAGATTCCAACTCAATCCCCGCCACAAGTCCCAAATTGCGAACATCAATCACGTGGCGAACTCCTTTGAAAGAATGCACCGCATCTTCCCAGTAACCAGCAATCTTATCCGCCCGTTCAAATAACTTTTCTTCCTCATAAATATCCAGCGTCGCCAAAGCAGCCGCACAAGCCACCGGATGCCCCGAATAAGTATAACCGTGAAACAGCTCGATCGCATTTTCAGCAGCATTCATGAAAGCATCATAAATTCCCTCCTTCACAAACACCGCCCCCATCGGCACAGTACCGTTGGTTATCCCTTTTGCCGTCGCCACTATATCCGGAACCACACCAAAATATTCGGTTGCAAAACTCGAACCTAAACGCCCGAAACCTGTAATTACCTCATCAAAAATCAGCAGAATTCCGTACTTATCACAAATCGCTCTAAGCCTTTCTAAATAACCTTTTGGTGGAATCAAAACCCCCGTAGAACCAGCCACCGGTTCCACAATTACCGCCGCAATATTCGACGCATCATGTAAAGCCACAATCCCTTCTAATTCATCGGCCAAATGCGCTCCCCATTCCGGCTGTTTGCGGCTGAAAGCATTGTGTTCTAAATTGTGAGTGTGAGGTAAATGATCGACTCCCGTGAGCAAACTGCCGAAAAACTTGCGATTTGGGCCAATGCCGCCCACAGAAATTCCCCCAAAACCAACACCGTGATAACCGCGTGCTCTACCAATCAATCTTTGGCGAGTTCCTTCACCTCTAATTCGATGATAGGCGATCGCAATTTTTAACGCAGTCTCCACCGATTCCGAACCAGAATTAGTAAAGAAAACGCGATCGAAATTGCCTGGAATCATCTTCACCAAACGTTCGGCTAATTCAAAAGCAGCCGGATGTCCCATTTGAAAAGGTGGCGCGTAATCTAAGTTTAAAACTTGTTGTTTAACTGCTTCGGCAATTGTCTCCCGGGCGTGGCCAGCATTCACGCACCAAAGCCCCGCAGTACCATCGAGGATTGAGCGATTATCATCGCTGGTAAAGTGCATATCTTTTGCCGAAACTAACATTCGCGGATTCGCTTTAAACTGTCGGTTGGCAGTGAATGGCATCCAGTAAGCGTCCATATTTGTCATATTTTTTATCCTTTTTTATTGATGTTTCTGTTTCCCAAATATAACTCAATACGGTTCAGATCAAACGGCGGTTGAAACCGCATCTATACAAACAAAACCCGCCTTCGCGGGTTAAAGATGAAACGGCGGTTGAAATTACCTTATTTTCTTCAGTCCGCGGAGGCGGACTTCCTTTGTGTAGACGCGGTTTCAACCGCCGTCTCATCTTAATTCACGATCGCACTCACAGACTCATTCTGCAACAAACCAGTCAGCATTTGCGCCGGTTGCTCCCCGTAAGGCCACGCGAAAGCATGGCGGAAAGCGGCATTTTGACAGGCTTGCAATTGCCGAAAATCAATGATATCCAAAGTCAATAAATTCTCGTATTCAAAAGGCAGTCGCACGTTGTGCAATCCCGCATTGTCAGTACAAATCGCAATATCGACACCGGCTTCAAAACATCGATCGAACACAACCTTCAATTCCCGCATATCCTGCAAGGTTCCCGTTTTCAGATAGGTAGTCGGGCAAACTTCCAAGCATTGACCCCTACGCGCCACCTCTGGCAGCAGTTCGGGATATTTTAACGGAATTTGAATCCCGTGACCGATCCGCATCAGATAAGGCAAAAGTTCGGGATAGCAGCCAGAGCTTGTTTCGTAGAGATGTCCGGTGGTTTTAATGCCGATCGACCTTGCGTACTGGTACAATCCCACAAACTCATCCAGGCGATCGCCAATAGCAGCATCGCCGCCCGCCAGATCGATCGCACAAACATATTCTCCCATTTGTGCAGCCAAATCTACGATCGCCCGATTCACCTCATAGGGTAAGCGCGAGTGCATACACAAAATTTGGCTAGTAACAATCGGACAATCACTAATTTGACTTGCCTTACCCACAACTTGGACAATTTCTGCCATCAAATCAATGCGTTTTGACTGATCCAAATGCTCAGGAGTCCGCAGATAAGGCGTATAGCGCAACTCCAAATAAGCCAGATTTTCAAACACGTAAGCGCCCCGCATCAACCGATAGATGAAATAAGGCAAAGTCTCAACAGTTTGCACGCTTTCCACCAGCGTGTGCAGTTCCAAATACTCGTCGAGAGTATTGCGCGGGCGAGTGTAAAACTCCTCAAATGCGGAATATTGTTGAAAGCGATCGACCATTTCGGCATTATGGCGATCGAAATACCGCCACAAAATTCGAGGAACCACAGAACCACCTAGATGTCGGTGCAACTCAGCGTGTAAAGTCATGCGATTTTAGATTTTAGATTTTAGATTTTAGATTGAAAGAATTGAAGGATTGAAGGAATTGAAGGATTGAAGGAATTGAAGGAATTTAAGGAATTTAAGGAATTTAAGGAATTTAAGAATTTGTAATTTAGTCCTAGACACATCAGTGGCCAGAAACCTGGTTTTCCCAAATACTAGCCAACAACCTCCAGCAGGTAAACTGTTCCCCATTTAAGCTACCCATTGGATTCCCATAAAAACTCATCAAATTCTCTCCCATTCTCCAATTCTCCCCCTCTCCCATTCTCCCCCTCTCCCCCTCTCCCCCTCTCCCCGGATCGTCCTGGTAGTCTTTTCTTGAGACCAATACAGCCTCACTTCTCTAAATTGTAACAAAAATTAATTTGACATCCGGGACGCATTCGTACATAATCGGAGTTTGTGTCAACCTGAACTGAACGCGAGAAACCCTTGGCTAACGTAGTTGTGATCGGCGCCCAGTGGGGCGATGAAGGAAAAGGCAAAATTACCGATTTGCTCAGCAAATCCGCAGATATCGTTGTCCGCTACCAAGGGGGCGTCAACGCCGGTCACACGGTAGTAGTCAACGGTCAAACTTTCAAGCTGCACTTAATTCCGTCCGGGATTCTCTACCCTGAGACAGAGTGTATCATCGGCTGCGGCACGGTAATCGACCCTAAAGTTTTAATAGCAGAATTAGATCAGTTAGAAAAACTGAATATTTCGACTGCCTCGCTGATGATTTCACAGACTGCTCACGTCACGATGCCCTATCACCGATTAATTGATGTAGCATCGGAAGAGCAGCGCGGAAATTATAAAATCGGCACGACGGGACGCGGTATCGGCCCGACTTACGCCGACAAATCCGAACGCACTGGCATTCGGATGCTCGATTTAATGGACTTGGAAGGTTTGCAAGAACAACTGGAATGGACGATCGAGCATAAAAACGTCATTCTGGAAAAACTCTACAATTTGCCGCCTCTAAATCCGCAAGAGGTAATTGATGAATATCGAGTTTATGCCGATCGTTTGCGGCCGCACGTAGTAGACAGTTCCCTAAAGATTTATGAGGGACTTCACAAGCGGAAAAATATTCTGTTTGAAGGCGCCCAAGGCACTTTATTAGACTTAGATCACGGCACGTATCCTTACGTTACTTCCAGCAATCCCATCGCTGGCGGCGCTTGTGTGGGAACCGGAGTTGGCCCCACAGCGATCGATCGAGTAATTGGCGTAGCAAAAGCCTATACAACCCGCGTCGGAGAAGGCCCATTCCCTACCGAAATGGTCGATGGAATTGGTGCAGTTTTGGGCGAAAGAGGTGCAGAATTCGGCACCACAACCGGCCGCAAACGGCGCTGCGGCTGGTTCGACGCAGTAATCGGCCGCTACGCAGTCCGCATCAACGGCCTTGATTGTCTCGCTGTTACCAAACTAGATGTTTTGGATGAATTAGAAGAAATCAAGGTTTGCGTTGCTTACGAAATTGACGGGGAACGCTGCATTGATTTCCCGAAAAGTTCCCGGATATTTGCTCGCTGTAAACCGATTTATGAAACCCTTCCCGGTTGGAAACAGTCCACGGAAGAATGTCGCAATTTGGAAGATTTGCCATCGCAAGCCTTGGATTATCTAAAGTTTTTGGCAGATTTGATGGAAGTGCCGATCGCCATTGTATCTCTCGGAGCCAGTCGCGACCAAACTATTATTGTCGAAGACCCGATTCACGGGCCGAAGCGGGGATTATTGTCGGTTGATGGCACGGCTGTAGTAGCACAATCATAAAACTCATGCAACAGTAGCTGTAGAGTGCGTCGCCATCAAAAATCCCAAAAAAGAGCCACAATCTCGCAGCGACGCACCGCTGCATACAGTCTTTCAGGAAACAACCCTCCGTTCCACGCTAGCCCAACACTCATGATTGTTGCAAGACGAGGCGAGAATTGGTATTATTTACAGGGAGTCAAGTAAATGACTGACGAGGATGAACAGATAGCACGGCTAGAAGTTCACAGGGACATGATTGGATGGCTTATAATGGAGTTGAGCAAAGAAGGAATAGAAGCCAAAAGAACAACCGGAAACAATCCCAAAGGTGATATTTTGATAGTCAACCAGCAAGATGTTCCGCGAATTAAACAGCTACTCCGTAATTTGCAGGTAGAATTCAATAGTTAATTTATCAAAAAAATATAAACAATAATGAATGAACCGCATATTGAAATTAAAGCCTGGAAAACCAAGAAAATAGATTCAACCAAAGCTAAGGAAATATGTCAAAAAGGAACTGTGATTGGAGTTATTACCACAGGAGGAATTACTAAACCTGCTAAAACTGTATTCGATCGAGCAGATATAGCTTGGGTAGAAAATTTTCCAGAAAGTAAGTTATTGAATCAGGAAGGTCAAGAGGAAAGCTAATGTTAGATCTTATTTTTTATACCTTCAAAACTGATCGACCGCCGCACTATATCGAAATGTCTGAAGACGTTTACGAGTGGTTGGCAAAATCAGAATTTTCCAAAATTGGCAAATCTGTTCCCAGAAATATTTTGATAGATGAAGAAGAGGAGAAACTACCTTTAGTTGAGTTAGATCGAGATATTCGCCAGAAGCTCAGAAGTTTTTTCCGCGATGCAATTATCTGCGAAAGCGATACCGTCCTCACCAAGCTGGGAGATTCTCCTCTCAAAGAAGAGTATCAATCAGCAACCTACCGTTTGAGGAAATTGCTAGACTTGCTAAAATGTGTTGAAAACGAAGATTATCAATATCTTCAACGAGTCCTTTAATTAAGTTAGTTCGATCGCCCTATCATAATAACGAGTTTTCAGATGTTTAGTGGGAGGAGCAATCCCAATGTTTGACATCAGTTTTTATTCAGCCAATGGTGAACCGTCTGATAGTGTAAGAATCACAGCAAATACTTACGAATGGTTGGCAAAGTCTGATTTTTCCAAAATAGGTGGCGCATCAATCGATACCGAAATTCACTTAGATGAAGAAAATGTAATTCTGCCTCTAGTTGAATTAAATCAGGAGATTCGCCAGTAGTTCAAGAAAATTTTCAGCGAAGCAATCATCAGTGAAAGCGATTTAGTTCTGACTAAGCTTGGTGATTCCCCTTCAAAAGAAGAGTATCAATCAGGAACGTACCGTTTGAGAAAAATGCTCGAATTGCTGAAGTGTGTGGAAAACGAAAATTATCAATACCTTCAGCGAATTTAATTGAACGCGATCGCACTACCACAATTCTGGTAAAATGTGAAAACAATCAACAGAAAGTCATAAAATGGAAATCGCAGTAGAATGTCAAAAGCGGGCAGAAGGCAGCAAACCTAACGCCCTCCGCCGCTCCGGATTGATTCCCGCCGTCCTTTACGGACACAAAGGCTCTGAATCCATTTCCCTTACCGTCAAAGCTAAAACAGTTGAAACCCTGCTCAAAAAACACGCAGTCAACAACACCCTAATTGATCTCAGCATTCCCGAACTCTCTTGGAGCGGAAAAACATTGCTCAGAGAAGTTCAAGTCCATCCTTGGAAAGGTTTTCCTTACCACCTGAGCTTTTTCTCCGTAGCAACTCAAGACAGCCTGGAAGTTGAAGTGTCTCTGCATTTTGTCGGCGAATCTGTCGGCGTCAAGTTAGAAGGTGGTATGTTGGAAACTGTGCTGACGCAAATCGCAGTTAAGTGCAAACCTGATAGCATTCCTGATGCAATTGAAGTAGATATTTCTAATTTGAAGGTAGGGGATGCGCTGCACATTCACGAATTAGTTTTACCTGCGGGAGCAGAAGCTCTCGGCGACCCAACTCAGGTGGTTGTTACCGTGTTGGGAACTAAAGCCAGCCCTGAAGAAGAAGCAGAAGAAGCAGCAGCCGCAGCTTGATCGGTAATTGATAAGATTTGCTAACTAATAGTTGACATCGAGGCGATCGCTTTCTCCAAAAAGGGCGATCGTTTTTTGCAAAAAAGCAGTTATAGTTTTTGGGCGATCGCACTTTCTCTACTCAGCCTTGAATCTGCTGTCGAACCCATTGACGAAAATCTATCTCTGCGGCAACTTCATCAATGAAAGCAGCTTCTAGAAACTGGTATAAATCAGTTTTTTCAATAATCGGAAAAGTCGGAGATCGATCGCGCTCGACATAAGCCCCATCGACTAATTGCAGAATTCGCCATACCCGCCCGTTAAACCGCCAAAACTCAGGCACTCCCATACTCGCATAGAGTGTATTTTTATTGAGATCCGTATGAGTAATATCCACTTCCACGACTAAATCCGGGGCAGGATCGACATTCAAATTAACCGGGCGATCGGCAACTAAGGCATAATTCTGGATATAGTACCCATTGTCGGGTTCGGCGCTCTTGAGTAGGTCTTCGCGATCGAGCGTAGTCGATCCCATCGTCTTGATTTTCATGCCCATCTCCACCACAAGGACTTGAATCAAGCGTTCGATCAAGCGAGCAGAGCGTTAGTGTCCTTCGAGGGACTGGGTAATTTCTAACACTCCGTTATCGTAGGTAAAGCGGGCGCGGGTGCGATCCGCCAGCAAACTTTGAATTTGCTTGAAGGCCTGCCAATCGAGGTCGCGAAAGGTGAGGCGCTTTTCTCCGACAAGTTGAGGTGGCGGCTCTAACAACATCAAAATTACCGCAATTTGAGATCGGATCGGATGTACGGTTGAAACCGCTTCTACACAAACGATGTCCGCCTCCGGGGACTAAGGATCGCGAATTAAATAACTTACAATTTTAATTATTGTGGGATGGGCGTCCCGCCCGTCCAGAAAGGGCGGGCGTCCCGCCCACCCCACTTTCAAGAGTGTAAATTATTTAATTTCTATTCCTAAGAGAGGATAACGTAATTTTAACCGCCACTCTTCAACTCCTCGCTCGATCGCGTGCAAGCTTGTATAGACGCGGTTTGGAACCGTCTTCTGAACCTTATTATAAGATATTTCTTCAACAAGTCTTGTAGTGCAGGCATCCTGAGTGCGATCGATTTTGGTGCTACTCGTTCTGCTCTTCAACCGGCGTCCGGCGGGTTTTGTTTGTATAGACGCGGTTTCAACCGCCCGGTTTCAACCGCCCGGTTTCAACCGCTGAGTTTCTCCCCAGTACCCCGAGTGAAAAAAAATAAGACTTAGGGGAACAAGCCTGCTACTGTTAGTGTCAAACGCAAGTATAATTATTTAACGTTTCGACTACCCTATTTAATTGCTGCCTCAGTCGCCACCGCCCCTATGCCATCAACAGTCAATACAGAATCAACAGCGGTTCAATTTAACCAACAGGGAGAAATATACTTATCCCAACGGAAATTAGCAGAAGCGATCGCCTCCTGCGAGCAAGCTTTAAAGATTGACCCCAATTTTGCACCGGCTTACAAAACTTTGGGCAATGCGCTGCAAGCTCAAGGCAGAATGGAAGAGGCGCGACACTGGTACGCTAAAGCTATTGAAATTGCACCGAATTTTGCGGAAGTATACGCGAATTTAGGCAGCATTGGCGCGCAGCAGGAAAAATGGTCGGAGGCGATCGAGTTTTACCAAAAGGCGATCGCGCTTAAGCCTAATTTCGCCGGAGTATACCGGAATTTAGCCAAAGTATTCGGACAAATTGGCAAAGCGGCAGAAGCTCAAGAATGCTGGTATCGCGCATTCTGTTTGGAACCGGAAAAAGCATCTCCGGCAGAACATTTAAGTATGGGTGATGCTTTCTTTCGGCAAGAAAAGTTCCCGGAGGCGATCGGCTGTTACGATCGCGCCATAAAATTAAATCCTAATCTACCTCAAGCTTACCAAAACTTAGGCGAAGCGCTGAAAAAAGAAGGCAAGTTACAGGAAGCAACAGTATATTATCGCAAAGCTATTGAACTGAACGCAGCTAATGCTAGAAACGGCAGCGAGGGAGAGCAAACTTTGGCGGGTGCAACGGCGACTAACGGTGCAGCAGTTAAACAGCAACCCGCCGCACCCCCAGCCAAGCCGGTAGTCAAGCCGCCAGTCAAGCCGGCAGTTAATTCTACAATTAATATAGAAGATCCAGAAGCATACAAAATACTCGCAGAAGGCTATTTTGCTCAGGGCAAATTGGAACAGGCAATTTCTGCTTGCAAAAAAGCTCTACAAATTAAGCCGGAAGCGCCACTTTACAAAATGCTCGGCAACGCCCTGCAAGCAAGTGGCAAAATTGATGAAGCTAAAAGTTGCTATGTCAAAGCAATCGAAATTAACCCGAATTTTGCCGAAGCCTACGCTAATTATGGCAGCATTTGCGCGCAGCAAGAACAGTGGCAGCAAGCGGTTTCTGCTTACGAAAAGGCGATCGCCCTGAAACCGGATTTTGCTGGTGCTTTACGAAATTTTGGGAAACTTTTAGCGCAGTTAGGCAAGTCGGAGGCGGCAGCCGAAGCCTGGTATCGAGCATTTGCGATCGATCCGAAGTCGGGCACGGCTGAGGATTTGGAAAATTTAGCCAAAACTTTGATCGAGCAAGGTAAGGTAGAGCAAGGAATCGACTGTTACCGGCGCGCGGTTGAGTTAAACCCAAATTCTGGCGCAGCTTATCACGAATTGGGCGAACTTCTGAAGGGTCAAGAACAGTGGGAAGCGGCAGTAGATGCTTACATCAACGCAATTAAAACAAATCCCGAACTTTCTTGGTCGCACAACAATTTAGCTGAGTCGCTGGTTAAGTTGGAACGCTGGGAAGAAGCTATAAATGCTTACCGCAAGGCGATCGAATTAAATCCAGATTTTAGCTGGTCTCACAACAATTTAGCAGATGTGTTGCTGAAGTTGGAACGCTGGGAAGAAGCTGTAGAGGCTTACCAGAAAGCAACAGAATTAAATCCAGATTTCAGTTGGTCGCACAACTATTTAGCAGACGCGCTGATTAAACTGGGAAGGTGGGAAGAGGCTATTTCGGCTTACCAAAGGTCGATCGAACTAAATCCCGATCATTTCTGGGCCCACAACAATTTAGCAGAAGCGCTGGTGAATTTGGAACGCTGGGATGAGGCGGTGGTTGCGTACCGGCGCGCTAACGAACTGAATCCGAGTTTCTTCTGGTCTCATAGCAAGTTGGGCGATGCGCTGCTAGAAATGGAAAGATGGGATGAGGCGATCGCAGTTTACCGTCGCGCGGCGGAGTTGAATCGCGATTTTCCGTGGACTTATTACAACATGGGGACGGCTTTTGAGAAGTTGGAACGGTGGGATGAGTCGATCGTTGCTTATCGCTGTGCGGTGGAAATTCAGCCGGATTTGCCGTGGATTTCGCAGAAGTTGGCTGATGCTTTGAGGATGCGATCGCAGTGGGATTTGCAGGATGCGATGCGTTTGTACCAGCGCGCGATTCAGGAAAATGCTGATGACTTGCAGTTGTATCACAAGGCGCTGGAGATTGCACCGAATGATGCTGACCTTTATGTTGGGTTGGCTGATGCTTTGGTGCGGCATGGTTGGGTTGATGGGGCGATCGTCTTCTATCAGATGGCGTTGCAGGTTCGGCCGGGCGATCGGGCTATTTCAGGGATGCTAGATGAAGTCTTAAAAAAAAAGGGGGTAGTTAGGGCTGCGGGAGGCGATCGCGCTATTAACGGACATTCGGGAAGTGCGATCGAAGATACCCCAGGAGTAGCTGCGGAGTACCACGAATTAGGTGAGTCTCTGCAACAAGAAGGTAAATTTACCGAAGCTATTGCCGCCTACCGCAAAGCAATTGCCATTAATCCTAATTACTTTGGAACTCACCACAATTTAGGAGATGTTCTGAAATGGATGGGGAAAATTGATGAGTCCATTAAAAGCTATCAGAAATCTACACAAGTAAATCCAACTTTTGTTTGGTCGCACCACAACTTAGCAGATTTATATCAACAAGAAGGTCGTCTAGATGACGCTGTGGTGGCTTATCGGAAAGCGATCGCTCTCGATCCTGAATTTGGTTGGTCGTACCACAATTTAGCAAAAACTTTAGCTAAACAAAACAAGCTTTCCGAAGCTCTAGAAGCTTATCAAACAGCGAGTAAACTCGATCCGAAACTTTTTGGTTTGGATTATCAAAACCTACGAGATTCGCTATTCCTCGGTCAAGATCCTGCATACACCAAGTGGCGCGCTAAGCACAGCCCCAGACAAGCTGATTTGCGGAAAATGGCGGAAACACTAGAAATATTTAGCTACAAGCCACTGATTAGCATTGTGATGCCAGCGTACAATACGCCAGAAAATTATCTCAGGGAAGCTCTAGACTCAGTTATCAATCAAATATATCCGTACTGGGAACTGTGCATTGCTGACGACTTATCAACTGCGCCTCATGTCAAGCGGATTTTGCAGGAGTACGCAGCTAAAGATAGTCGCATAAAAGTAGTTTATCGAACCAAAAACGGTCACATTTCTCACTGTTCCAATTCTGCTTTGGAGTTGGCGACGGGTGAATTTATATCTCTGCTAGACCACGATGATACGCTGACACCAGAGGCATTGTATGAAGTGGTGCTGCTGCTGAACCGCCACCCGGAAGCGGACATGATTTATTCGGATGAAGATAAAATTTACGAAGACAAGGAACTAATCAATCCTTTTTTCAAGGCAGAATGGAGTCCCGATTCATTCCTGTCTCGGATGTACACCTGCCATTTGGGAACTTACAGGAAAAACTTAATTGATGAAATCGGCGGTTTTAGAGCAGGTTTTGAGGGAGCTCAAGATTACGATTTGGTTCTGAGGTTTACCGAAAAAACTGACAAGATATTTCACATCCCTAAAATTCTTTACCACTGGAGAATGCACGCGGGTTCGGCTGCTGGCGGTGTAGATGCAAAACCCTATGCCTATGATGCAGGGCAAAAAGCTTTGCAAGAGGCGATCGAGCGCAGGGGCGAACCGGGTAAAATTGAAGGCGTCCCCTACTTTCTGGGACACTTTATTGCACGCTATACCATCGCTGATTACAAGCGAGTCAGCATCATTATTCCCACGCGGGATTTAGGCGATGTCTTGGACAATTGCTTGGAGTCTATCTTTAGTAAAAGCGTCTACCCCAACTACGAAGTTATCGTCATCGACAACGGCAGTCAAGAGAAACACACGGCGGAAATTTTGGCTAAATGGACGAATCAGGAATCAGGGAGGTTTAAAAGTTACCGACTCGACATTCCCTTCAATTTCTCTAAGATTAACAACTACGCTGTGAGTAAAGCTCAGGGAGATTACTTGCTGTTTTTGAATAACGATACAGAGGTAATTACCCCCTACTGGATCGACGCTATGGTAGAGCAAGCTCAAAGAAGTTCGATCGGGGCTGTGGGCAATTTGTTGATATACTCAGATAACAAAATCCAGCACGCGGGAGTGGTGATGGGACTCGGAGGCGGAGTTGCCGGTCATAGTTACTATCATATGCCGCGATCTATTCCTGGCTATTTCGGAAATGTGGTAGGCATGAATAATGTTTCAGCGGTAACTGCTGCGTGTTTGATGTGTCGCCGCGAAGTATTTGAAAGTGTTGGGGGGTTTGACGAAGAGCTAACAGTGGCATACAATGATGTGGATTTGTGTTTGAAGATGTTAGAAAAGGGCTGTCGCAATATTTACTTACCTCATGTAGTTCTCTATCACCACGAATCTAAAAGTCGCGGTTATGAGGATTCGCCAGAAAAGAAAGCTCGGCTGAATAAGGAATCGAAGCTGATGGAAAGTAGGTGGCAAAAATATATTGACAATGACCCTTATTACAGTCCCCATTTAACTAGAGCGTGTCAAGACAGCGGTATTAGATTGGAGGACGAGAATTGGCGGCCAACTAATTAGGAACGAACATCCCCATGAGGGGTAGGCACGGGGGTACTACCCCTACAAATCAACAACCTGTAGGGGCGGTGCCCCGTGCCCGCCCTGGATGCCGGGGGAATCGCAAGGATTGTAACTTAGACAGAAGACCGATACAATTCATCAGACGGCACCAATGTCAACAACCTGTAGGGGCGGGTTCGCCGATAGCTTCAAGTGATACCCAAAGACTAAAAAACCCGCCCCCACCCGGCGCTTATAAAGCCTATCTCGACCAAACTAAAAAAATGAAATCTACGGTACAAAATTATGAATAACTCATTACAAGTCCACGAAGAAACTGCTTCTAATTATTTTCACAAAGGCAACCTCCTCAAACAGTCTGATAAATTACAGGAAGCCGCCGCCGCGTACCAGCGCTGTACGGAACTCAGCCCGGATTTTTCCTGGTATCACCACAACTTAGGTGAAGTTTTGGCGAAATTGGAGCAGCGGGATGGGGCTGAGAAAAGTTACCGCAGGGCTTGTGAACTCAACCCGAATTCGGCTTGGTCTTGGCACAATTTAGGGGAGGTTTTGGAACAGCAGGGCAATATCAATGAGGCCGTGGCTGCGTACCGCAAAGCTGTGGAATTATACCCTGATTTCTATGAGTTTCATAATAGTTTGGGTAAGGGTTTGTGCTTGCAAGGTCAATTGGATGAATCTGTAAGTTGTTTGCGAAGAGCGATCGAGCTTGACTCGGAATCGGCTTTACCTTACCAAAATTTGTGGGAGGCTTTGGCAAGGCAGGGACGGGTTGATGAAGGGATTGAGTGCTTGCAAAGGGCGATCGAGCTAAATCCAGGCGAGGCAGATTTGTACCTGAAGTTGGCAGAGGCCTTGCAAGGTAAAAATGAGTTTGCAGAAGCCGTCAATTATTACCGAAAGGCGATTCAGTTGAAGCCAGATTTCCATTGGCTTTACTATAAATTGGGAACGGCTTTATCGGCGCAGGGCAAATGGGAGGAGGCGATCACATCTTACCGGAAGGCGGCTGAGTTGGAGCCTGGTTCGGCGATCGTCCATCACTATTTGGGGCATACTTTGTCGATCGTCCAGCGCTGGGATGAGGCGATCGTATCTTACGGTAAAGCGCTTGAGCTTGTACCGGATGCAGCGGTGATTTACCAGCATTTGGGCGATGCGTTGACAAGGCTGCAAAAGTGGGAGCAGGCTGTGGGAGCTTATCGTAAGTCGGTTGAGTGCGATCGGAATTCGTTAGAGGCTCAGGATCATTTGGGGTTTGCTCTGTATCAGTTGGGGCGTTACGATGAGGCGATTTCTGCCTATCGCAGAGCGCTGGAAATTGCTCCTAATTCGGATGTAGTGAACTGTCATTTAGGTGATGCTTTGCGAGGACGAGCTCGCCTTCAACCGCTTCAGAAAGAGGTTGAGCTGGATTTGGATGAGGCGGTAAAGTGTTATGGCAGGGCGATCGAATTGAATCCCAGCAATTTGGAGGCTGCTCAAAAGGCTGTGGAGATTAATTCTGACGACTCCGAGCTTTATTTGCAGCTAGGTAAGGCTTTGGTAGAACAAGGACAGTTAGATGGGGCGATCGCTCAGTACCGTCGCGTTCTCGATCGAAATTCTGACTCTTGGGCCGCTCATCATTTCTTAGGGGAAGCTTTGGCAAAACTGGGGCGGTGGGATGAGGCGATCGATGCTTACGATCGATGTGTGAAGGTTAATCCTGACGATTTTATGTCTTACGCTGGTTTGGGTGATGTTTGGCTGGGTAAAGGAATGTCAGAGAGGGCGATCGAGTTTTATCAAAAGGCGATCGATCTTAATCCTAATTTTGCTGAGGTTTATGACAAGTTGGGTGATACTTTGGCTAAGCTGGGGCGACAAAAGGAGGCGAGTGTTTGTTATCGTCGGGGGCTGGAATTAAAGGCGAAAGTTTCTTGATTGCCAAATAACTTGGGCTCATCTAAAAAAAGATTTTGCGCTGGGCTACACTTTCGCGTCACCCTGATAGATTATTTTATCCATAATCTCTATCACCAATAAACTCCAGAACACATCAACAATGAACAACCAAAAATCTACTCATTATTTTAATAGAGGAAACCAATTTAAACGTGAAGGTAAATGGGGGCGGGCTATTATTGCTTACCGCAAATCCATTGTACTAAAACCCAATTTTTCCTGGTCTCACCACAACTTAGCGGAAGCTTTTAGCAAAGTTGGTCGATGGGATGCAGCAATTGCTTGTTATCGTACTGCTTGTAACTTAAATCCCAACTCGGCTTGGTCTCATTATAAATTAGGAGAAATTCTTATTTTGCAAGGGACGCAGGATGAAGCCATCATCCATTTTCAAAAAGCCATTGAAATTATTCCCCACTTCCATAAATTTTACGAAAGTTTAGGGTTAGCTTTAGTCAACAATTTAGTTAAGAATAAAGATTTTGATCGAGTAATTATCTGTTTTGTAAAACTATTTGAGTTAAATCATAACCCAGACTTTGTGTTCAACCTCAAGTTTAGAAAAGAATTGTCGAAAGAAGACCAATCCTTATTTTATTATAGATTGGGGGATGCTCTGACTAAGATAACACTGTTAGAAGCCGCAGTTAGCTGTTACATTAAAGCCACCCATCTTGAACCAAATAACTCGCAAGCTTATTATCAGTTATTGCAGTTAAGTTTTAGTGGTAAATTCCAGCTAAGTTCCAGTCACTTAGGTGAGTTGGCTGCAATTTATTCAAATGCCATTAATTCATCGTACTCCAACAATCCTGACTGTTACATTAATTTAGCTCATATCCTGACTGCACAAGGTAAAACGGAGCAAGCAATTACTACTTACCAGAAAGGCTGTTATCATAAAACTTTAGCTTCTCATCCTGAATTTGTCGATAAATATTGGAATCAAAGTAAAGCGACTGGTCCCAATTTTCTTGTTATAGGTGCTGCTAAGTGTGGCACAACGTCACTATATAATAATCTGGTTCTTCACCCACGGATTCTACCGGCCACCCACAAAGAATTATCGTTTTTTAATTGGCACTTTTCTCAAGGATTGGATTGGTATGTAGCTCATTTTCCTCCTATTGATCATCCAGAATTATTTTTTTTTACAGGGGAGGCAACGCCTGATTATTTTTTTTATACAGATATGGTAGAAAAACGAGTTTTTGATTTCAATCCCGGCATCAAGCTAATCCTTTTATTAAGAAATCCTATTGAGAAAACTATTTCTCATTATCAGCACGCAATTAGACTCGGCTATAGAATGCTTCCCTTTGAAGATTTTATGAATTTAGAAATAGAAAAAACAGAAAACATGAGCGAAGATTATACAAAATTATATAACGGCGAATTAGGCGTTTTGCAAATAGGCTTATATGTTTATTTTTTACAAAAATGGATGAAAATATTTTCTGAAGAACAGATTTTGATTTTAAAAAGCGAGGATTTATTTGCATATCCTCAAAAGAACTTAAATAAAGTATTTAAGTTCTTAGGCACACACGAGCATAATATAAATAATTTCTCTATTGATGAAAATAAAGGGAATTATCTGCCTATCAATGATCACCTTCGTAGGAGGCTATGTGAGTTTTTTCTACCTCACAACCAGCTTTTAGAAGAGTATCTAGGCAGAAAACTTTACTGGGACTAACAAACACTAAGTTATAAAGTTACATCAACTCAAAAAGTATATTATAACGATGATTGGTTATAATTTTACTTTATTCTCTCTGATTTGAACTTAGCGCGTTCCAGGTCTTTCTGAAGTTGTTGTGCTGTTTGTATCCAAGCTTGCAGTTGAAGTGAAGAGTCACTATCTACTTTTTCAATTTTATGTGTAGAGGAGCGTGGTAAACTCATCCTACTTTGCATTATAAATTCAAGTCTATTTTTAATCTTATAGCCAATAGCTTGCGGACTCAATAAAGACTTAACTTCATAAGCAGCTCTCGCTCCTAGTTTCAAAGCTTGCTCATAATTTTCAAAAACATAGCGCATTAATTGTGCAGCATGGTCTACATCTGGATCTGCCCATATATTCCCTTTTTTGTAAGGACCAAAATCTTCTCTTAGTGTTATGAGATTGTATTTCACCAGAAAGCTATTACCTACATTCATAAACTCTAGGTTGGAGGAGTAGCCTGTTGCGATAACAGGTTTGCCATAAAACATTGCTTCTGCCATTGTTAGACCAAAGCCTTCTGATCGATGTAAAGATACATAGCAATCACAACTGTAAATTAATCCGTAGAGGGCATCTTTTGTTAAAAAACTATCAATAACTTTAATGGATGGTTCACTCCCTATTGCCGATAAAAGTTTATCTCGTTGGGTGGGGAAATGCTCAGCATTTTTAAACTTAATAATGAGGAGAACATCTTCATTATTATGGGAGTTAAATGCTTTTTTAAAGGCTTCAATCGTGGCCAGAGGATTTTTGCGTTCAAAGATGCTCGTAAAATCAAAAATGAAGAGAAATATAAATTTATCTTCTGGTAGTTCCAGTTCTTCCCTGTCGGCAGAAGGTCGTAAAAGAGAAAGACTCGGGTTTATCTTGATCACGGGAATGGGAGACAGTGCTGCAATAGCTTCAGCACCATAACTACTGCCAACCCAGATTTCATCAAATACGTCAAAAGCTGATAGCCACTCCTTGGGAAAAGTCAACATTTCCCAGTACCAAAATCCAATATTGTATCGATTTTGAAAATACTTAGAACCAGCGTAATTTACAAAACTCTCAACTTGATCGGCATTCAATTGGATGAGATTGATGGGATAGGGATTGTCTCCCGAAAAAAAATCTATGTGAGTATAGTCTGGATACTCCTCGCCAGGGATATCTAAATTGTTAATAACAAAGGGAATGTCGGCACTCTGACAAGCTTTAATATTAGCTCTCACAGCCTCTCCTATGCCCAAGCCCCCACTCACATGACCTGCTACATTAATTCCCCAAGAAAATTGACCCTTATTGACTGCTTCTAACTGCTGGGATTTCTGAGATGCCTCTTCATTTGCAACCATCCCTGATGAGCTGCTGGGGACAAATATACCCGGATATTCTTCAGCTTGTTTTGATAATTCAGCAGTAGTGTAATACGCGCAATGCCAACGCTTTACTGTACTGTAACCGTTTGCATATAAACAATTGCGGTAATTGTCAAATAGAGTATTTAGGTGTGGGAGGTCTTGAAAATAAAAACGATTTTGGTAACGAGAAATTAATTCAGGATGTTCTGGAGAATAACCACTAAAGTGGAAAAACTTTAATGGGACTCCGTTGACTAGATATCCATCAGAACTACTTTCTATGTGGCGATTAGATAAATCCCAATACGCGGCATTAAAACCCGGATCGCGACTAATATAAACGCTTTCAAAGCGACTAGGCACAAAGTCTATCCAATTTTGATCTACGTGCATCCCTTCTTCGGGTTTCATGTAGCAATACTTAACTAATCTGCTGTGCCACCATTGAAGAAGTTTTTCTAATTCGGGATGTCGAGATAGACCAATGAATCCTAGGTTGTAAATACCAGCTAAAATAATATTTACTTCTGATGGATAAAACTCGTCATCTATAGGCTCTAGAAGGTGGGGCGTTAAAATAATACCATAATCATTTAGGAGTTCCCAGATTTCATCTACGGGCTGGTAAAAGTAGATATCAGGATCAAAGTAGCAAATTTTGTTATAATCATAGTTTTTGAATAAATATTCAAGAAAAAATGGTTTAACAGCCGTACATAGTTCAAGAACTTTATATCGAGAGAGCATAGATTCAAATTCAGGAATACCAAGTTCCTCAACTAGAACTGTGGTAAATTTTTCCTGCGCGGTTTCAAAGCGACCATCAATTTGATCCACCAGTAATACAAAAGCTCGTCCTTGAGGATGATGCTCTAGGAAAGAATCAACTAAGCATCGAGCTTGAGCTAAATAGTTTTTAGTAACAATCGTACAGATGGTTGGCGTATTGGCATCTGAATCTGGTTCGTTGATAAATTTATCCAATTTGTTGGAACACTTATCTTGATTCACCACAACTTCTTGGCTTGTTGAATTTAATGCCTTCCTCGTAGCCTCCAGAAATTGATGACCATATTTCTGATCTGGTTCCAGGTGGCAGCCTTCTCCCCATTCATTCCAAGCATTGATGAAAACTAATTTTTCATCTCCCTGGTGGTTTCGTTCAGTTAATTGAATTGCTTGCGTCAGCCAAAATTCGTAGTTTTCTGGACTTGAATTAACGAACAAATGGCTGTTGTCTTGCCTTCTCGCGGTATTATCCCACGAAGGCATGACTCCTCTAAAAAGTTTGTAGTCCGTTGTAGGCTTGTCAATAAAATTTTGGCTAGTTTGCTTATAGTCAAAAATACTCCCCTGAAATTGGGGGTTTGTGATCTGCACTGGATTAGTAGCTTCAACTGCAATTCCACCATGTGGGGGGAACTCAAGAACAGCATCGAACCCATAGGGGCGGGGATCGCGAATGTCAAAGCTCTGTACAGCACACAAGTAAATGTCTCCTATCCCTGATTTTATAGACTCTTCCCGCCACACTTCTGCTGTTTGGGCTGGATTTGGCAGAAGGCTAACTCTATAAACTAACAAAAGTGGCTTGCCGTTAACTCGAATGTATCTGGAATCGCGAAAAGCAGGTATTAAACTGTGAATGAAATTTTTATCATCTTCTAAAGAATGATTTTGGGCTATCAAAATCTCATTATCTAAGCCGTCCCATCTCCTCGTCCAGTTTTCATTTGCCCAACAGATGCAAAATGGAAAGTCTGGTTGCTGGCTGGCCAGCATATCTTCAAGAGGTCGATTCAATAACTTCTTACCACCAAACCAATAGTAATAGTAGCAAAATCCTCCTATTCCGTATTGATTAGCAAGCTTTGCCTGTTCTATTCTTGTTTCTGGAAGTCTTAAGTCATAAAAACCTAAGTCTGCCGGCAGATGGGGTTGGTAGTGACCTTCAAAATTGGATCGGGCTTTTAGCACGTTTGTCCACTCGGTAAAACCTTTGCCCCACCATTCGTCGTTTTCGGGAATTGGATGGTATTGTGGGAGATAAAAAGCTATTAATCTGACACCTATCTCATCAGCCTTATCTTCTATTTGCTGAGTTTCTTCGCTGTGAAATTTTATAATTTCGGACTGTGAGCGTTCAATATCCGCCTTATGTGCTTCAAGTTTGGATTGTAAGCGCTCAAGCTCTACCTGATGTTCTATTTCGGAAAAATTTATCATGTTTTTAAGCTTCCTTTCTTGGTCGATCATTAAGAATAAATACTTTGATTTAGTATAGAATTCTAGGGGTGTGGAAACAATTCTTGCTGAACTTGCTCTAACCATATTCGAGAGCGTTCCAAATCTGCTTGAATTTTATGAAGTTCTAAAGCCTCAGTCAAAATTGTGACTTTTGTATCTGTTTTATTCATCGGGTTAGATAAAACATTGGCTTTGGTACTTGTTAAGTTTGAACTGGGTTTTAATTGGGATTCTGACTCTCCTGATTCATGATCTACTGGCTGCCTATTCAAAGGCTGTTCACAAAAATGCTTGCCGCGACACAAGTAAAAATTAGAAATATCAAATTTTTTTGGGTTCAGAATTGCACCTCCTCTTTTTACAAAAATCATGTTAGCTTCGATAACAATCTCCGACACTATATCAGACCGTGATACGCTTAGCATCATTAGTTCTATAACTAAGTTAGTAAGAGCTGGTTTATCGCGCCAAACACCACCTCCCTCTTGCCATATTTCAGAAGGATAATGAGCCCATCCCCAATCTTCTATTATGTAGATTCCTTCAGTACGTAAGTAAGGAAATATCAGATTAAATGAAGCCTTCGTTTCCATGAGGAAATGCGACCCGTCATCAATAACCAAATCAATATCTTTTTTCGGAAACTCACTTTCAAGAATTTCTAACATTTTTTGAGGGTCAGATTGATCTACACCATAATATGGCTTTACTTTATCGCTAATATTGGATTCTTCAATATACTTATCGAGAGCTGCTACTGGATTTTGATTGTAGTCAACTGCGACCAGCTTCTCAGGATTAAACGATTTATGAAAAAAAACGCAACTTCCACCTTTAAAGATTCCTATCTCAAATATTTTTTTAGGATTTTCAGCTTTTAAACTTAAATATTTGGATATCATTGTTTGTGCTTTGACAAGTACAAACAAACTGCCTTGTGAGTTGTTTTCCAACATTTCCTGTGTGTCAGATGTTACCAGAAAACGAACTTCATCGATCTCTAAAGTTTTATTGTCAAGCCATTTTATCATATTTTTTTGAGTTTGCTCAACAAGTAAGGAATGTGAAATCTCTAACTCTGGATCAATTTCTGAGAGGTAGGATAGTGGTTTTTGCATCACAATAAGTGCTTGCCCAAGAATAGATCTATCATCTACGAAATCCCGAAAACTGAAAAAACGTGTCCATTCTCGCTCTACATATCCCGGAGGAATCAAGGTTTCTCCATAAAATGATGAACTTTGTGCTGAACCACCACCAGTCGGATGGTGTAAAAATTCTCCCCTATCATAAGCCTGGTAAACTGCCTCGCTATCTACAAAGGCGGTAGCTAATGCTTGATGCCAAGGGCTTTCAAGATTGGGGTGTTCACGGCAGTAACGGCAATCATCTATGAATGAACGACCTTGAGTTGTAACAAAAAGCAATCCACCTGGCTTCAAAATGCGATAAAATTCTTCTACCCATTGAAAGGATGCCTGTTCGTTTAGGTGTGAAAAGACTGAATAGGCATAGATAACATCGAAACTTTCGCAGGGTAACTCTGATGGGGGTAAGGGGTGCACTAGGTTGTAATTTCCATAACGAACAGTTTCCTGACACAAGCTAATCATTTCAGGATCGATATCCACGCCATAGAGATTCTCGCCTCGGACATCCTTTATAAAAAAACGAATAATTCTGCCCCAGCCACAACCAAAGTCCAGAATCTGGCTATCAGGCATTAAAGTTCGATCAAAATCAGACAAATATTTTTTGAGTATACAATAAAAATTGAAAGCTTCTTGAAGAGTGCTTTCACCTGATTTACCAACAAACTGACGTTGAATGTCATCGGAAGGGAATCTTGGTAGTTCAATACCATCGATAAAGGGTTCATTAATACTCTTGATTAAGAGATTTAACCAGTCTAAATCACTCAAACGAGAAGCATAAATATGAATATAATCTTGAGGTGGCTTTATCAAAGATAAAGAATCTTCAGAAGACGGATTAATAAATTCCATATAATTTTTTCCTGAAATTGGAAATTCAATGATTTTTTTAAACATTCAGATTACCCCAACATCTTTTTTAGAGCATTTTTTTGTTTACTGAGGTACAATAGCATGATCCTCCCAACCTCCTTAAAAAAAAGCGAATTTTCCCGCCCCTCTTTTTTAGTGATTTATGGGATAGTTTTCTTTCTCCATATAATTGAGAAACGCGATGTTTTTGTTAAGGGCAACTTCCATGTTCAGTAGTTTTCCGCTCGTAACAGAGCTTAACGCCATGCGTGAAAGACCATCCTAGTGCTGACAGAAGATCCACACAAAAATGATGGTGAAGTAGAAACCACTTCAACCTTCTGAAATCCTACAGTTTCAAGCATGCCCTTGACCATAGGAGGATTAGGTCCACACCAACTTGTCGGATCTTCACCAAGTTCAGTGCCAGGATAAAATGCCATTGCTGGTTTTTCACAATCTAGCATATCCACATGTGTTTCTAGGATTAATTGGTTTTTGCAAACGCTGGCAACTCGTTCCAAAGCCAATAGAGGATGACGCATATGGTATAGAACTCCCAAAAATAAAACCAAATCAAAAACACCAATCTTATCGGGTGAATGTTCAAGCACGTCTATTTGTTGATCTTCTACTTGAGAACCAAGAACTTGCCGCGCCAAGTTAAAGCCTCTTTTGTGGCCTGCTTTCCAAGCAAAATCATCAGTTGCAAGAACACGACTAGCTCCTCGACGCTCTGCAGCGAATGAGTAAAAACCATCAAAAGCACCTATATCTAATACAGTTACCCCTTCTAAGTTTTCAGGAAGACCAATAAATCGTTCATTTGCGGGAGAAGATGTTTTAGACCAACCAGGAGTAATTATTCCATTCCCCAAGTTAATGCAATGAAACCAGAAAGGTATTTCTGCTACTTTTGCTTTCAGCTCATCTTCAGTCATTGTTTCAATCAGTTCCGTTTTAGTATGTGTTTAAATGTTACGGCTTGGCTCATTAATTGTTTCCAATCGTTTGAGTTGGTCAGGAAATCAGTATTTAGAACTTCACCCTGTTCCCCTGAAAGCCTTGCGAGTTGCTCTAACCAGCTTACTACAGTTTCTGTTCGAGAGAGATGTGTATATTTCAAAGACGACTGTAAAAACTCTCGCATTTTAGCTAAGTCGCCTTTTTTATAAGCATACCAGGCATCCCAGACTAAAAGTGTGTAGTGTGTATGATTGTGACTATCTGTAGGACTAGCTACAATTTGCTCTAAGCTCAACTTTACCACACTCCTAGTTGGGATTGGTACTCTTCCTTCTCCGCTTGAGCTTGGTGGAGTTGGGATTGGTACTCTTCCTTCTCCGCTTGAGCTTGGTGGAGTTGGGATTGGTACTGTTGCTTCTCCGCCTGAGCCTGGTGAAGTTGGGACTGGTACTGTTGCAAGACAGTCTCAGTCTGATGCAGTTGGGACTGGTACTGTTGCAAGACAGTCTCGGTCTGATGCAGTTGGGACTGGTACTGTTGTAATTCTCCTTGAACTTGGTATATCTGAAATTGTGAGTGCTTTAATTCCCCCTTAATTTGGTGTCTTTGGGAATGCAACTTTTGCAATACTATATCCTTCTGCTGGAGTTGAGTATGGGAGTCTTCTAATTCCTTATGAACTTGGTGTAGTTGAGAGTGAGATCGCTTCAATTCTCGCTGAACACGATATAGTTCGACCTGCAATTGACCCAATAGTGCTTCTGTATCATGCCATCGAGCCTGAGACTGCTGTAATTCCTGTTGAGTTTGATGGTATTGAGCCTGAGACTGCTGTAATTCCCGTTGAGTTTGATGGTATTGAGCCTGAGACTAGCCTGAGACTGCTGTAATTCCCGTTGAGTTTGATGGTATTGAGCCTGAGACTGCTGTAATTCCCGTTGAGTTTGATGGTATTGAGCCTGAGACTGCTGCCACAAGGTTTCGAGCTGATGAAGCTGAGACTGATATTCTTCTAACATCGCTGTGGCTTGATGCAGATGAGAACAGTATTCCTCTAGGCTCGCTGCGGTCTGATGAAATTGTGATTGGGATTGCTCCAGCTCTACCTGAGTAGATTGCAATTGGGCTTTGTATTGCTCCAACTCTGTCTGAGTTTGGTGAAGTTGCGATTGCGACTCTTCTAACTCTTCCTGAGTCTGGTGAAGTTGCGATTGCGACTCTTCTAACTCTTCCTGAGTTTGGTGAAGTTGCGATTGAGCTTGCTCGTATTCAGATCGGATAATCATAGGAAATTTATTAGTTCTAGAAGGAAACAACAGTTGATCTATTAAATTGTCGCACTTTGATTCACACTTGAGAAACCAAGAATTTTCGTGATATTCTTGCCATACGTTGATTCTATCTTTTTTGGCTGCTAAAATCTCACTTTTCCAGTTAGGTTCAAAGCCTTTGACCTGGGACGCGATCCGGCTTACTATGCCCACCGGATCTTCAACTAACTCTTCATAATCGAGTATTATATCGGCAAAATAATCAGACCACAAGTTACTCAGTTGATTTAAAAAGTAAATCTTTTCATAGGTATTCATTTGCTGAACGCAGATCTGAGGAATCGAGAGTCTACCTAAAATACTTATATAGTCGTCTAAATAAAACAAACTTCCTATCTCTTGTTCATTATTTTCACTCGTATTTCTAGCATTTACAGTTCTATAAGAAGCATAAATATCTCTAGGGTTACGCCTTAAATTGACAATTAAGGCATTGGAAAAATTCTTTTTAAACCACCCCAATCGAAAATCAACCCGATTAAATTGAAGGACTTTTAGCGGGATATCCGGCAAACTTCTTGTTAAAAAAGATACATAATTTTTCAAGTCATAATAAGAATCTACGGTTGACATAATCAACTTTCGGGAGCTAAATTCTCTTTGGTGAGTAGAAAATAAAATTTTTCTGTTTAACACTTTATACTCTTCAAAGTAGTTCCCCTTAAATGTATGACCATTTAATGCTTTTAGCTGTTCGCTAACATTTTGCTCTTTATCTAAATATTCTAGTAAATTTGGGTGTAAAGGTTCGTAGAAAACAGCCGTATTTTCTAAAGAAGAAAAGAGTGAATACAAGAAGGTTGTACCCGTTCTATAACGACCTGTTATAAATACACAATCTTTTTCTGTTTCCTCCCTGTGCAGATTTTTGGATTCTTCTTGAAGATAGACTTGCAAGCTTTCAAAAGGCTGATTGTTGAAAAAATCATGAAATTCAATTTCCTTGATGATGTCAACTGATTGTTGACTCAAAACAGAAGCAAATGATTCCCTCAACTCTTTCGGAAGGTCAGGATTTGGGTTGAAAGCGGATAGTTTCTCGCTCAGAGACTCCTGCTGGTGACTCAAACGTGATACTGCCTCTTTCAATTCTAAGATTTTTTTGTTAATGCTGACCATCTTTCTTTATTGAGTGCTTTACTTAATTGGTGATAAGAATCTTCTTTATAAGTCGCCGCAAATTGTTTCAAACGTCGCAAATGTGATCGCTATCAAGCGTTTCAAACTCTTAAAAAAGGTTTCTCAGAAGAATACCACAAACGAGGGGAATTTGGCCCCCGATCGCCCATACCAATCTCCAGCCGTTGCCTTGTCAAGCATAACAGACCCCAACCCCTCTGAGAAAGTTCCAGCCAAAACCCCTGGTATTATAGATGCCCGATCGCCCCCAAGCCCCATATTACCAAATTTACCATAAAATTATCCCAAAAATAAACTCAGACGATCGCACTCAGGCGATCGACCAATACGCGCGATCGGGTAAACTAGAAAGGTCGATCGCACCCACCCCCGTGCCGTTGAGTCAAACCCCAACTCAAAAGACAAGACAATAAATTATGGATCTGTACGCAAAAAGAAGAGAAATAGCTTCTCAATACTTGAAAGGTGAGGGAATTGAGGTGGGCCCGCTGAATGCTCCTCTAGAAGTTCCTGCTGGTGTTAAAGTTCATTACATAGATCGGATGTCAGTAGAAGAATTAAGGAGACACTACCCGGAACTAGCTGGGGTCAATCTAATAGATGTTGATATTATAGATGACGGTGAAACTCTTGCAGGCACACAAGATAACTCCTGGGATTTTGTCATTGCCAATCACATGATAGAACACTGTCAAAACCCGATCGGCGCTTTGGAAAACTTTTTGAGAGTTGTCAAACCCGAAGGAATTGTGTATATGGGCGTACCGGACAAACGTTATACATTCGATCGCGATCGGCCCCTTACTTCCCTCGACCACCTAATTCGGGACTACAAAGAAGGGCCAGAATGGTCTAGACTGCCTCATTATGAAGAGTATGTTAGGCTAGTTGACAAATTTCCAGAAGCACAGGTGGCTGAGCGGATGCAGTATTTACTTGACATAGATTACAGCATTCATTTTCACGTCTGGACAGCAGAGACTTTCCCAGAAATTCTTGAATACTGTCAAAAAAATCTATTTTTTGGTTTTGAAATTCAACTTTTCCAAGAAAATTTTGGAGAACTTATTTGTATTCTCAGAAAAATAACAAAGGAGTAGGTTGTGCAATATCTTAAACTCGATATAGGCTGTGGTGGCAACAAAAAACCAGGAACACTTGGATTGGATTATGTTCAACAACCGGGTGTTGACTATGTAATAGATTTGCAGACTTAGAAGTTACCCTTTGCAAGTCTGAGCGTTGAATATATTCACTCTTCTCATTTTTTAGAACAATGGAAATCCTAGATTATTATGTTAAGTCCGCCCCTAGCGTACAGAATACGCTGGATATTTTTCAAGGTGAATGGGCATCTAAGTTGCCGGGGGATTTGTCATTACTAAATGCAGGACAAAGCGGACTGTTTGAAGATGCTCGCATCACTTGGGCTATTGAGCAATTAGGGGGAGTTACAGGTCAAACAATCCTCGAACTCGGGCCACTGGAAGCGGGGCATACCTATATGTTGGAGAAACTGGGAGCAGCATCGATTACGGCAGTTGAGGCCAGCACTCGCGCTTATCTAAAATGCCTAATTGTTAAAGAAGCTGTAGGACTTCGCAATGCTCGCTTTCTTTGCGGGGATTGTGTAGAATATCTGCGGTTAAATCCGGGCAAGTTTGATACTTGCTTCGCCAGCGGCATACTATACCACATGACAAACCCTGCTGAGCTGATCGGCTTGATTGCCAAAGTTTCAGACCGAGTTTTTATATGGACTCACTACTATGACGAGAATATAATCCGCAGCACTCCTTACCTTTCCGCAAGGTTTGCCGAGAAGACTGCTGCTGAGTATCAAGGCTTTAAACATATGTTTTACCGTCAGGAATATGGGGAATATAAAGGTGAAGTAAAAGCTACTGGTTTCTGCGGTGGCAGCAGTCGATTTAGTAACTGGATGAGCCGTGAAGATATCATGTCATGTTTGACCTATTTTGGGTTAACCGACATCCGCATCAACTTCGATCAGCCTCACACTCCTCACGGGCCGTGCTTTGCTGTAGTAGCGATGAGGCGGTGAGTTCTAGATTGGTGCTGGAGGTTCGATCGCTTTTGATAATAAGCGATCGCTTCATCCTACTCCGCAACAACAGACATAACTTCACTTAACTTGTGATGGGCATCAGAAAAACTTGGGTTTAAATAAACCGCCCTGCGATAACACACGATCGCCCGCTCCTGCTTTCCTTGCTCTAACAGAGTATTACCCAGGTTGAAGTATTCCTCTGCTGTTGTTTTGGGTTCCAAAATCACGGCTGCATAACAACACTCCACAGCTTCATGTGGCTTGCCAATTTGCGAAAAAACCTTAGCCAAGTTGCGGTAAACTCCAGCAAAGTTGGGTTGAATCGCGATCGCTTTTTGGTAAGAGGCGATCGCCAGCGACCACTGTTGGTGCTGTGCGTGAATAGTTCCCAGATTCGCTAAAGCTTGGGCAAAATCCGGCTGAATTTCAAGAGCGCGAATGTAGCAATTCTTTGCCTCATCCAGTTTACCCTGAGCTTGGAAGACATTCCCCAAAGTCTTATACGCCGGGGCAAATTTTGGTTTGATCTTGAAGGCTTGCTCGCAAACTGCGATCGCTTCTTCTAGTTTTCCTTGAGCTAAATACAACTCTGCCAGTTGACCTAACGGAACCGCTGCGGTCTCAATCTCTTGCATTTTAGCCTGAATTGCCATTAGCTGAGACTTAGTTTGTTCTAGTTCTTCCTGAGTTTTGTGGTATTGAGGCTGCCTGATTTCAAGATCCTTTTTAATTGGTTGAAGTTCCTCTTGAAGTTCTCGCTGTTGAGTTAAAAATTGCTCAAATTCTCCGGGAGTTTGCTGCTGTTTTGTCTGAGATTCCTCTAATTCCATTTGCATCTGGTACAGCTTAGACTGCAAATGCCAATGTTCAGTCAAAATCTGTGCTATTCGAGATTTAGACTTAACTGAATCAACAGCTTGCTTCAACTGAGGAACAAAACGTTGAATCGTTAAATCTTCTACCTCATTTCTATCCCAGGCTTCTAAAACAGATAAAGCTTTGCCCCAAGAGAAAAAAGCATCCCCACGCATAACCTTTTGTTTCATTTCCTGTTTCGACCTAGTATAGTAATGATTAACCCGCAGTTTTTCCACAGAAAGTCTTTCAGATATAGAAGAGGATAACGGTTCTTTGTTTTCTGTGACCGTAAATAAATCATTATTAATGGGTATGAAAAAGTGAGGACAGTTAGAGCGCAGGATTTGTGCTGGACGAACAATACTCTTTATATACCTATTGGATTCAAAATCATCTTGGGATCGCTGAGTAAAATTTTCTATCTGTAGCCCTCCGGGTCTAGTTTTATGACCGGAAGAGCCAAAAATTAAGGTATTAACTCCTACTGCTGGAACAGAATCAAATTCCTCTAATACTTCTATTAAGTTTTCCTTTTCTGTGGGAAACAAAAATTCATCCAAGTCCAGAAAAGTTATCCACTCCGATTCTTGTCTGTATGCTTCCAGACAATATTCGTATGCTGAAGCTTGTTGTTTAGCACTAAATGGCCAGTCGTGCAAAACAACTTCACCCGATTCCACGTAGGATTGAACAATGTCAAGAGTGTTATCCGTACTGTTATTATTGTACAAATAAAATCTTTCAACACCAACTAATTTATGAAACTCCAACCACTCTATAAGATATGGAGCCTCATCTTTCATAATGGCACACAGGCTCAGTTTGCACTTTTTCCTAGGCTTGACTTTGGGAGTTGGATAAACAATTTCTTGCAACCTAATTAACCCCATTTTGACACGGGTGTTATCTGCGAGTACAGCTTGGAGCAAAAGTTGAGATTCAGGCGGCGTTAATTTTACTTCCCATTCGATCGCATAACCACTATTTTCTGCTAAGGGTACTTGCGAAAAAACAGCAGCAACATCCGGACGGTACTGATTCACAGGAATTTCATGGATAATTTCGCCATCGCGAATCAACTCAACTTTAATAGCCCTGGAATTCTTACCTAATACCCAACCTCCAATCAAAAGATTACCTGAACTTACCTTAGTGCCGATCGCCGGAGCCTCTATATTAAATCCCCACAGCAACTCCGGATGATCGGGAGGCATTAATGTAACCTCCTGAATTTGGATGATTTTTACTGGGTTTTGAAGCATTTTCAATCCCAACTCATTAGGATTTTCCCGCAGTAGTGGCTCGCTATTCCAAGGATCGAACGCAATCAATTTTTCCTGTAGCAAGTTAGGACGGAAGAAAAATTTGCACCGTTCGTTCAGCATGGCTGCTGCAAATGAAAATGTGCTATTTGAGATAGCCAAAACATCGCATTGACTCAAAATATAAAAATCAGGATAGAACGGTGCTTCCGGCAGTTCAACACCCAAATCTTTGACTGTTATTGGGTGATATTCTGCAAAATCTGCGATTACATCTTCAATTTCATCGCTAGCTATAAACAATACCGGCTCATCAAGAGTTTCCCAAAAACCGTTCAGCCACTCTTTGTACCATCCACTAGGCGCAATAGTCAGATATGGAACTACTGTATGAACGCTTTTGTAATCACCGCGACGCAAATGCAATCCTACAACTGTTTTACCTTTAGCACGCAAGCGGTTCATAGCTTCCGCCATTCTTGCTTCGACTGTCGGTACAGGCTTGAACAGCGAGCTAAAATACTCTTTATGTCTTGCGTGATACTGCGTATGAAACTGAAAATAGCCGTGGAAGTCTACATTTTTAAACGGTTCCGGTGCATTGAGAATTGCTGAATCGGAAAGTTTATAAGGCTGCGATTCCTCTCCCACTAGAGGTAATGACCGAGAAATTGGCGGGTTGCTGTGACCGAATAGACACTGACCAATCCAAGTTGGCGTTTCAACCCTGAGATTGTGTTCCAGTGCGTAGATTTTCAGGAACCCATACAAAAATATTTGATTCCCCAACCTACCCATATTCTCCATGCCAAGTACGGATGAAGTAATAACGGGTTTTTTCACATAAACTGCATCCCCCCAAGACGGGTGTGGCGTTGTTGTTGCTACCCGATGAAAACCCTGCGCCTCTAAAAATTCATCAAGTTGATCAATTAAAACACAACCTTCATAAAGTTCTTCGTAATTGACTTCAGTATTAATAAGATCAACATATTTCAGCCAGTTGATTGACCCTTGCAAAGCCAAAAGTTCTGCCCCTTGGATATCTATATTTAAGATATTAAAGTCAGAGGGATTAATTTCTAGTTCTTGTAACAACGTATCAAGCTTTTTTGACGGTACCGTTACTTGATGAGTTTCTGTAATGTGGGGATAAATCTCCTGATGGTGCTTCAATTGCAAAATAGAACTGCTTTGATCGAAAGAAGTAACGTGCAAATCCACCGTACCATTGCGATCGCTAATCGCACAATTCGCTACTAGAACATTGGGAACAGCAGCTAAATTTGCCTGCAAGCGTTCAAACACAATTGGGTTTGCTTCTACGAACAGCACATTTTGTACGCCCATTTGTTGGTAAGCGCTAATTTCTGTGCCTTCATGGGCACCAACGTGAACAACGCCGCGGGGTGTAACGGAATGTTCTAGGCAAAGTTGCAGCAAATCCAATTTTCCGTCGGTTAATTCACCCAAGACATTTGTTCTGAATCGCTCGTTTACTGCCAAAAAATTACTGTACTCAAAGTCTTCATATTCTGGCACAAAACTTGGCTTGTACTCTAATCCGCTGGGTAAAATTTTAAATATTGAGTACCGAAAATTTTGTAAATACTCAAATGCTTCTTTTAAAGTTCTTTGAGAATCGAGGTAAGTCCCCCCATATTCAAATTGCAGATAATCTATTCGACCTGTTTCTAAAAAATATTTAGCTCCATATAGTACGTCTAACTCACCCCCTTCAACATCTACTTTTAAAAAATTAATTCTTTTGATTTCTTGTTTCTGGCAGTAAATATCGATAGTTGTTGTTACGACTGGAAAAGATTTTGGAGGATTGAAATTTCCTTGCTTCTCTACTTCTACCCTACGGTAAAAGGTACTTAAAACAGACAGATCTTCGTAGTGATAAAAAGTCTTTACTTCTTCTTTATTCCCTAAAGCAAGATTGAAAGCCCTGATTTTTCCGCTGGGAATTTTGTTGACCAGATTTTGCAAGAGTCTTTGATATACATTAGGGATTGGTTCAAACAAGTGAATTTCTACATCATGCCCTTGATTTAACACTTCCTGTGTCCAATCCCCGGCATTCGCCCCTACGTCAAAAACTATATCGCCAGCTTTGATATATTTGGCAATCACTTGGCTCTCGCCCGTAAACACGAGAGGGCTGGGTGACTCTATATTTTCTTGCGGTTTCTGTGCGATCGCAATTGACTGCAACTCTGCATCTGTTTGTATACTCTTTACTTGAGTTCTCAAAGAAATAGGTCGGCGGGGAAGCTCTAAACACCAATTATCTTTGCCTTCCCCACAAATATATTGCCAATCTAACTCAGCAATCAAATGTGCATAGGGAGCTAAAATTTCAGTCAATATTAATGACCAGTTATTATTAGCTCTTGTGAACCTAATCCAGTAAGATTCAATACCCTGTCTATGGTAATAATATGAATTTGGCAATGTGTACATCTTGGAGTTTGTAGCCAATTGCCGAAAACCAAACCCGTAAGTATCTAGAGCTCCGGCAAACTCTGGGTATCCATCGGCTCTGAGCCAACTTTCTTTAGTAAACAAATAGTTGCCACTCGCTCCTGGCACCTCATGTCTACAAAGAGCGTCAGCCAAAGTAACTGTATCTTGATATATCCATTTACTGATAATATTTTCTTTGTTACCTTCAAAAAAGTGAATTTCTTGGAAGGCGGCTATATCTGCTCCTGAATTCAGGAGGAATTCTTTTAGTTTATAAATGCTTTTCGGAGCTAGTATATTATCCGAATCTAAGCAGAAAGAAAGGTGGTGCGTAGCATTTTTTACAGCGGTATTTCTTGCTGCGGCACCACCCCGGTTGGTTTCATGACTAAAATACTTAATGAAGGGAAATTTATTTTTAATAATCTGAATTAGGCTTTCTGTCTGATCGGTGGAGCCGTCATTTACAATAATTAACTCGTCGTCGTCTTCAAAATTACCCTCTAATATAGAATAAACTGACTCTTCAATCGTTTGTTCGCAGTTGTAGGCGGGGATGAAAAAACTGATATTCACCGATTGCTTTTGTACCCACCAAACTCCCTCGCCCTCAAGGTTGACTTGCCAGTCTAACCTTCTAAAAAACTCATCAATAGCTTGTTTCACGCCCGGAAAAGCGATATGCCCATAATCATGGCCGCTAATTAAACCCCCCACTCTAATTTTGCTGTACCAAGTGCAGAGGTCTTGCCAAACGCCTTGGTAGGAATGCTCTGCATCTATGTAGACAAAATCAAGCAAGCCATCAATTTGCCCCATAGCTTGCTGTGAATTTGAACGAATCAGCCTAAATCTATCTCCAAAGACAGCTAGGCGATTTTTCGTTGTTTCACAGAGTATGTCAAAATCTGCCTGCGGGAGGTTCATCGGGTCGTCGTAAGAGTCACTATGTTGATAGCTGTCAATCCCGTACAGTAGTTCAATATTTGTATTGCTGAGCATAGCTTCTGAATGACCTCCAAACGCCACGCCGATCTCTGCACCTACTTTTAAATTGAATTTCTGTATCAGCTCTGGTAAAAATTTGTAGGCTGGCTTCCAACTTTCTTCGTGAATTGATTTCTTTATTTGAACTAATTCGCTTGTTTGCATTTGACTTGTTTTCCTCTTGTAGTTCTTATATAACAGTTTTAACGTCATCAACTAATCTCTAGTTACAATGGAATCCTGAGAACCGGACAGTATCTAGAAATTCGCTTTCAAATATGCGTTCAATCACATAATCTAAACTTGACAAACTTGGATCTATCCCGTCCTTCATTTTGTCATAATCGCCATCGCCACTAATTACACCTTCGTTACTATAAGCGATCCACTGGCCCCGATATTTTTTCAATTCACGGCGATTGGCCTTATACCACTCATTAGCCGTTGCATATTCTGCCGCCATATTTTCACCTCATAATTTTCCCTCAAACCATCCTCGCCTCCACCATCATCCGCACTACATCCGGCATCTTGTACTTCGCCTCCCATCCCAACTTTTCTTTTGCCTTACCCGGATTTCCCCTCCCAACTCCAATCTCCGTCGGTCTGTAGAGACTCACATCAGTTACCAAATGTTCCCGCCAATCCAAACCAGCAGCAATAAACGCTGTCTGCACAAACTCCTCCAAAGGATAACTTACACCAGTAGCAATTACATAATCATCCGGTTCAGACTGCTGCAACATCAAATACATCGCCTCTACATATTCCGGCGCCCAACCCCAGTCCCGCTGCACTGAAATGTTGCCTAAGTGGAGTTTTTCGGAACTTCCCGCAGCAATTCGGCACACAACAGATACAATCTTTTGGGTGACGAACCTCTCCGGGCGCAGTGGCGACTCGTGATTGAACAAAATACCAGAACACGCAAACAAATTGTACGCTTCCCGATAATTTGCTACTTCCCAAAATGCTGTAGCCTTCGCCACTGCGTAAGGACTTCTGGGGCGAAAGGGCGTGTTTTCATCCGCTGCACAACCTCCGGTATCCCCAAAACATTCGCTAGAACTGGCATTGTAAAGTTTAATTTTACCGCCTGCAAACCGAATTGCTTCTAACAGATTTAATGTACCTGTGGCAATACTTTCGAGGGTTTCTACCGGTTGTTCAAAAGACAGAGCGACGGAACTTTGACCCGCTAGATTGTACACTTCGTCGGGTGCAATTTTTGCTAATACTTGCAAGACGCTGCGAAAATCGTTGAGAGACATGGATTCTAGTTTTACTCTGTCTCGGATGCCCAAACGAGCCAGGTTTCCGAAACTAGACATTTGGGCGTCTCTCGAAGTGCCGCAAACTTCATAACCTCGATCGAGCAGCAGTTTAGCTAAATAAGCTCCATCTTGACCTGATATACCACAAATTAACGCTTTTTTCATATAAATTTTGACAACCAAACTCTAGCTTAACGATTGCTATTTTTCCCGTTATTTAACTTTTACCGTCAGAATTTTTATTATTTTTAATATTTGGGATTTTTCGAGGAGTTACCAGAGAAGACCGGGCGGTTGAAACCGCGTCTATATAGACAAAACCCACCTCCGTGGGTTGAAGACGTGGCACTTACAATTCGGTTATTTTTCCGTCGGCGTCCGGCGGACATCGTTTGTGTAGTGTAGACGCGGTTTCAACCGTACGTCCGATTTACAAACAAATTTCAGGACTTACGCCGGAGGACTAAAGAAACCGGGTTTTTTACCGATATTAAGGGTTTGAACCAAATATTTGGGTGAAAAAACCCGGTTTCTGGCTACCCGTGCGTAAGTCCTGAAATCTCCCTTATAGCCGAGACGAGATCCCCCTAAATCCCCCTTAAAAAGGAGACTTTGAGAAGACTCTTGTCCCCCCTTTTTTAGAGAAGGCTCATGTCCCCCCCTTTTTTAGGGGGGTTAGGGGGGATCTGGGTTATAGCATCAAACAGTAGACCAATATTGCTTTATTCGTTATTTTTACCTTTTGCCTACTGACCAATGCCTTCTTCAGATACTAGCCTTCCCACCGTTGGGCGACCAATTCAGCCAAGTCAACTACGCGCTGGCTGTAGCCCCACTCGTTGTCGTACCAAGCCAACACCTTTACCATGTCGCCGTCCATCACCAGTGTCAAGCTAGAATCTAGGATGGAAGAAGAATCGTTTCCGCGATAGTCGCAAGAAACCAGAGGCAAATCGTTGTACTCCAAAATCCCCTTCATCGGGCCTTCGGCTGCTTCTTTGAAAACTTGATTTACTTGCTCGGTAAAAGTCTTTTTCTCTACCTGAGCCACAAAATCAACGACCGACACATTAGGAGTCGGAACCCGCATGGCGATGCCATTTAACTTACCCTTCAATTCTGGAATCACCAAAGCCACAGCTTGAGCAGCACCAGTAGAAGTAGGCACAATATTCATCGCAGCAGCCCGCGCCCGTCGCAAATCCCGGTGGCTGGCATCCAGCAAGCGCTGGTCGCCAGTATAGCTGTGGGTAGTGGTCATCATGCCTTTGACGATGCCAAAATTTTCGTGAAGCACTTTCAGTACGGGAGCTAGACAGTTAGTAGTACAGCTAGCATTGCTGATGACAGTGTAGTCACTGTGCTTGTAGTTGTGGTGGTTGACTCCCATCACATAGGTGCCAACTTCTGGCCCCTTACCGGGAGCAGTAATCAGCACTTTTTTAGCGCCGGCAGTGATATGCTTCGAGGCACCAGCTTGGTCAACGAAGACGCCGGTTGCTTCAATAATCAGATCAATACCCCAATCTTTCCAAGGCAGGTTGAGCGGATTGCGATCGCTCACGCATTTAACTGTCTTGCCATTGAGAATAATCGAATTTTCATCCGTACTGATGTCCACACCCTTCAACGTTCCCATCATGGAATCGTATCTCAGCAAGTGAGCATTAGTTTTCGGATCGGAAGTGTCATTAATTGCTACCAGCTCAAGCTGGCTATTTTCTCGGCCCAGCAAGCAGCGCGTAAAACTGCGCCCAATACGTCCAAAACCATTGATCGCGACTCTAATCACCTAGTACCTCCTAATGATGGCAGCCCTTAACTCAGGCTGAATTTTTGGAAAAATTTAATAATTGACTTCTGACACCAGATCATATCGCAAAGGCTGATCCTTTCTAACTTTTCGTCTGTATCGAAAAAATCTGAAATTTTTGAGAAGGCAGAAATCCGAAGGCTCAAGGCATTCAGCTTTCGGCTGCTGGTTGCTGGTAAAGCTGATGGGCCGCAATATAACTCCCGACAACTTCCGGTACTAAGTCGCCCAGCTCGCGATTTTGGGCCCAGCAGCGGCGGATGTGGCTCGACGAAATCTCGATCGCGCGCATGGACAGCACCTCCCAACAAATTTCCACATCTAGCAGAGCCATCTGTTCGGCAACTTTGCAGCAAACAGCATTTGTCTCAACCTGCATCCTGTCGTCAGCATCAATGGACACATCGCTCAAACTATCGCCCCACTCAGATGCTGCCCCTATGTCCCCGCTTTCTGCTGTCTGCGGATCTACCTGACTCGGACGCGGGCCCACCAACCAGTGGCACAACCGCCCGATTTCGGCCGATCGGTGCCATTTGGGAAGAGTTCTGAAAGCATCGCTGCCAATAATCCAGTGCAGCCGATCGCCTGGATACATTTTTTGCAAATACAGCAAAGTGTCGATCGCAAAAGAACTGCCCGAGGGATTTGCCTCCAACGGAGCTAGTAGGAAGTCTGGGCGATCGCCGAGCGCCAGAGCGAGCATGGAGCGCCGCCGCTCAAAACTTGCCAAATCCGATCGCCACTTGTGAGGAGGAGCGCGATCGGGTACCCAAATCACTCGATCGAGATTAAATTGACTCACAGCCGCCTGGGCTACCAACAAGTGACCCCAGTGCACCGGGTCAAAAGTACCCCCAAAAATCGCTATTTTCCCCATAATTCCCAAAAATTAGGATTAATTAGGATTAATACAGACAGACATCGCCCAAATTTCATGTTTGTGCGCTTTTACCACTAAGCTCAGTCACTGTTTGACGGTTGCGATCGAATGTATATTTTGTATATAACTTATTCTCAAATAGGTGAGGTATGACTGTGATTTAAATTGTTGGGCTGTACCTTGATGTAATGTATAAAAGAGCGTAAGAGGGCTGAAGCCCAACAACGTACCTTTATTAAGTGAGAAAATGTATACAAATATGTGAGAAGCTACTGTGGTGGCGATCGAGTCAATCTCTGATTTTCAGGAAAAAATGACCGTACCCGCAGATAAATAACTAGAAAATGAGCGAACTTTTGTGATACGTGGTAGTGTTTGTAAATCCTGATGGGTTTTACCCTCAATCTTCGTACAAAGGTTGTGGGGCTTTTGCTGCCGTATCCCAGCACAGCAGGCGGGTAGAAAGAGAAAGAATGCAGGAGATATGCAACCGCCCACAATTAGTCAGTTAGCCCCGACCCCAGACCCCATTCTCTCTGACCTGCAATTTTCGAGCTGTGACTGTTCCGGAAAACTACTCGGTACTAAGTCATATAGGATACAAGACAAACATCTCTACAAGTCCCACAATTCTAGGGACGCGCAGAGAATTTTGTACAAAATCTCTAGCGAACTGTATCCTGAAAAAACAATTCTTGATATGATATCGCGTGTTATTGGCGTGGTGTGGTGTGTGAGGAGCGAAGATGCCGAGTTCTGTTGATTTCAGCGGGAGACCATTTCATTTCATCGGCATTGGTGGAATTGGGATGTCAGCCCTTGCCTACATTCTAGCGAAACGCAAGTTGCCTGTGTACGGCTCCGATATTAAATCGAGTCACATAACCGAGCGCTTGCAAGAAATGGGAGCTCACATTTTTTGGCGTCAAGACGCCAGCAATTTTGAAATATTTCAAACGGCCCTCAACGGTAGCAGTCCCGATCGCGGGGCAGCCGAAAAGGCCGTATCCTCGGCAGTCGCTGGCACGGTAGGGACTTCCGTGGCGACAGCCGAATCTCTCAAATTGAACGGCAAGGGTTCTGGCCCCCAAGCAATTGTGGGATTGCCTCAAGTAGTATGTTCGACGGCAATTCACCCGGCAAATGCCGAATATCGAGCTGCCCTAGATTTGGAATGTCCGATTTTTCATCGATCGGATGTGTTGGCAGCGTTAATTCAAGATTACCAAAGCATAGCCGTAGCAGGGACTCACGGCAAAACTACCACTAGCAGCTTAATCGGCTTTATGCTGATGGCTGCGGGTCTGGATCCGACGATCGTAGTAGGAGGCGAGGTAAATGCTTGGGAAGGGAATGCCCGTTTAGGGGAAGGCCCCTACTTGGTCGCCGAGGCTGATGAATCCGACGGTTCCCTCGTCAAGCTCGCAGCCAAAATTGGCATAGTGACGAATGTGGAACTGGATCATCCAGACCATTACGATACCCTCGAACAGGTAATAGACACATTTAAAGTGTTTGCCAAAAACTGTCAAACGTTGGTGGGCTGCATTGACGACGAAATCGTCAAAGACTGCCTTGCACCGAATGTCAGCTACAGCTTGAATCCGGACAGCGGTGCTGACTACACGGTTTCCGATGTGGAATACGGCGCCGCCAGCACCAAGGCTGGCATTTGGGAGCGAGGAGCTTTCCTGGGGGAAATGGAGTTGAAGTTGTTGGGCAAACACAATCTTAGCAATTCACTAGCAGCCGTAGCAGTTGGTCGATTGTTGGGGTTGGAGTTTTCGGCGATCGCTTCATCGATTGCTGGCTTTGAAGGCGCTCGCCGCCGTTTTGAAGTGCGGGGTTTTCACAATGACATCCTGTTTGTGGACGACTACGCCCACCATCCCAGCGAAATTCGCGTTACCTTGGCCGCTGCTCGCTTACGCATCGAAGGTAACGAAAAGAATTCCAAATCCCGAAGAGTAGTTGCTATTTTTCAACCGCACCGTTACAGCCGAACTCTGACATTTTTGCCAGAATTTGCTCAATCTTTTGGGGATGCAGATTTGGTTGTCGCTTGCGATATTTATAGTGCTGGGGAACCGAATTTAGGAGAGATTAGCGGGCAGCAGGTTGCTGATTTGATTGCTAAAGAAGGCCGAGAGGTTGAGTTTCAATCTTCTCTGGAGTCGGTAAGTAAGTTTTTAACCGAAAATCTGCAACCGGGGGATTTGGCTCTGTTTTTGGGTGCTGGCAATCTGAATCAGATTATTCCAGAGGTGATGGCTTTTTATCAACAAGCCGATCGCCCGGATTAGCTCTCGCCCGCCCCAAGTCGATCGACATGATGGCGGTGCAGGTTGTACCGACACTGCTGTCTGGCGACTCTCTCAAAACAGTCGCATAAGTTACGCAAACAGAATTTGCTACCACCTCTTCAAGCGAATGTATTTTTAAGGATTTTCAAGATGGTGACTATATCGAATGACTCCTGTGTGAAGGAAAATCGGCGAGTGTATTCTCCTATTTCTTTGCGGGGAACTGACTGTAAAATTAATTCTCAAGTTTCTTTGGCGGGTCTGACTTCTTTCCGAGTCGGCGGCCCGGCTGAGTGGTACGTCGCTCCCCGCAGTCTGGAGGCTTTGCAAGCGAGTTTTGCCTGGGCGCACGATGAAGGGATACCGGTGACTCTCCTAGGCGCGGGTTCTAATTTGTTGGTGAGCGATCGGGGTTTGTCCGGTTTGGTCGTCGCCACTCGCTACCTGAAACAGGTAAACTTTAATGCAGAAACAGGTCAAGTTACAGCCGGGGCGGGGGAGTCAATCCCCCGCCTCGCTTGGTTGGCGGCTAAGCGGGGCTGGAAAGGCCTGGAATGGGCAGTTGGCATACCGGGCACTGTGGGAGGCGCTGTGGTGATGAATGCAGGCGCTCACAGGGGCTGTGCTGCTGATATTCTAGTCAACGCTCGCCTGCTATCCCCTAATGGTAAGGTGGAAATTCTCACACCAGAAGCTTTGGGCTATCGTTACCGGACTTCAGTGTTGCAAGGGGGCGATCGACTGGTAACAGAAGCGACTTTCCAGTTGCAGCCGGGATTCGATCGATCGATCGTCATGGCAGAAACTAATAACAATTTCAGCCAGCGGCGGACGAGTCAACCCTACCACCTGCCTAGCTGCGGCTCTGTTTTCCGCAACCCCAGCCCCAAGGCAGCAGGCTGGTTAATCGAACAAGCGGGACTGAAGGGATACCAGATCGGTGGCGCGCAAGTAGCTCAGCGCCATGCTAATTTTATTCTTAACTGCGGGTCAGCAACGGCCAATGATATTTTTCAAGTGATCCGCCACGTTCAACAGCAAGTCGAGCAGCGGTGGTCGCTGTTGTTGGAGCCAGAAGTTAGAATACTGGGAGAGTTCCCCTTCTAAGGCATGATTGAAGTAATACGGAAACGGCAGACTGCCAGCGCACACATCATCACAAAGTAGTTATGACAAAATCAGGACAAGGATTTGGCTTCGGCCTGGGCAAAATGAAAGAACTGACTGAAGCTTTCAAAAAAGCTCAGCAGGTTCAAGAAGGAGCTAAAAAGCTCCAAGAAGAGTTGGATGTAATGGAAATTGAGGGAACTGCCGGCGGCGGCTTGGTTAAGGTTTTTCTCAGCGGCAACCAAGAACCCCGCCGCGTCGAAATCTCACCGGATGCGATCGGTGAAGGTGCTGATGTGGTTTCTGAACTCGTCACGGTGGCGATGCAGGATGCCTACACTAAGTCTACGGCAACGATGCGGGAGAAAATGGAAGAACTGACCGGCGGACTGAATCTCCCTGGGTTCGGCTAGTCATTAGTCATCAGTCATTAGTCATCAGTCATTAGTCATTAGTTGACTGTTGACTAATGTTATTGGTTATTGGTTATTAGCAGCCCCAAGCGAGCAACAAATGACTAATGACTAATAACGTTCGCGAGCGGGGACAGCGCTAATGACTAATGACTAATAACTAATAACTAATAACTAATGACTAATAACTAATGACTAAATTATTGTTTGTCTGCCTGGGAAATATCTGCCGATCGCCCTCAGCAGAAAATATTATGAATCACTTAATTAAACAAGCTGGTTTGAGCGATCGCATCACCTGCGATTCAGCCGGAACTGGCGGGTATCACATTGGCAGCCCCCCTGACAACCGCATGGCGTTGGCGGCGAGGAAGCGCAAGATTGAATTGTTAGGCGAAGCCCGCCAATTTAACAGGAAAGATTTTGAAAATTTTGATTTGATTTTGGCGATGGATCGCGACAATTATCGCAATATTCTTGCTGTTGATACTGCGGGAAAATATAAAGATAAAGTGCGCTTGATGTGCGATTTTTGCCGATCGCACGACTTGAAGGAAGTTCCCGATCCTTACTACGGTGGGCCGGAGGGATTCGATCGGGTAATTGATTTACTGCTGGACGCTTCGGAGGGTTTGTTGGAATACGTTATCAGTCAGGAACAATTAACAATTAACAATTAACAATTACCAATTACCAATTACCAATTAACAATTACCAATTATAGCATTTCGATCTCCCCTATGAGGTACGCACTGGGCTCCGTGGGCACGCAGGCATACCTCACTACGCTTGAGAACCGCCATACCAGAAAGAATTGGTTGAAAGCTCCAAGCTTTTTCGGGAGAAATTAAAATCAGACTATTCATTACTCAAATCCTCTTCCTTCTAGGTAGAGGTCGCTGTCAATTGTCAACTGTCAACTGTCAACTGAACAATTACCAATTACCGACCAAATGGTGTTCCATCGCAAAGCGAACCAGTTCTGCCCGGTTGTTGCTTTCAGTTTTTCTGAACAAGCTGCTGACGTGCTTTTCGATGGTGCGAGGACTGAGGTGGAGCCGATCGCCGATTTGAATATTAGAAAGACCTTCTGTCAGCAAATCTAGCACTTCCTGCTCTCGTTGCGTCAAATTCGGAGCATCGCCACTGCCATATACCCGCGCGAACGAGCTATCCCGTAAAGAATCGCGCGTTTCTGGTTTTTGAGTTAAAAAATCAGTTTGAGGCTGGTCATTGGCGATGATACCTGTCGCTGTTGGCATCTGTTCGGGTTCGGGGGAACGAGACGGTGCCTGAGCAATTAGAGCGTAGCGATCGAGCAAAGAGCGAATTACCGCGCCCAATTCCGGGAGTTCAAAAGGCTTAGCCAGAAAATTGTCGCACCCCATCTGATAGCCGCGAATCCGTTCCTGCGTACTCGTCCGTTCCGTCAAAAAAATCACCGGTAGCAATCGGAAGGCGGGACGAGTCCGAACTCGACGCACGAATTCGTAGCCATCCATCTCGGGCATTGTAATGTCGGTAACAATCAAATGTGGCTGAAATTCCTCTACCAAGCCTAAAGCATCTTTGCCGTTCTCAGCAGCGATTACAGAGTATCCCGTAATTTCCAGATAATCGGTAATCGACAAGCGCGTCGCGAAATCGTCGTCAGCAACCAGAATCGTCAAGGGCATGGGCGGACATTAAAAATTAAACATTAAAAATTAAAAGTGATTAATTTCACTTTTAATTTTTAATTCTACTGTTTAATTCTGTTGTTGACACTCCCCGAATATCAAGGTACCGGGATTCTTAAGACATTTCTGTCAAAATATCCCTTTTGTTAAGGTTCCTTTCGCTGACTACGTTTACACGCTTAAGTGCGTAGTCATGTCTCCTCAAAATGTTTTGGGCGTAGACTTTCCCACCGGCAGGGGGTTGGTTTTTTAATCTTGTCTGATGTGTTTATTTTACCATATTCATTTGTGAAGATGGATTTGTTATTTTACTGAACAATGGCGAAAAGCCGGCCACTCAAGAAGGGGTTTTAGACCCATCTCTCTGATAAGTTGCAGTTAAAGTACCAGGTTGCGCTAATGTTCCCTGCAAAGCTACGCCGCGCCCGTTGGCTGCCAAATGCCGCAGAGTTTTGTAAATTGTCTCGATTTGCTCTGGTCTTCCTGCTTTTTTTGCTATTTCTGATACAGACAGAGGTGTTGGAGCGTCTTTGATGACTTGCAGCACCAGTTGCTGCAAATCCAACACAGCAGCGGCCGCTTTTTTACCGGCTTCAACCCCTGGCTGGTGATAGGCATTGACATTTACCAAGGAACCGTAAAAACCTACGGCTCTTTCGTAGAGGGCGATTAATGCTCCTACTGTCCGAGGGTTGACTTTTGTAATTGTGACGGTGATTGAATCTCGATGATTTTCGTACAAAGCTTGTCGAGTTCCCTGCAACAAACCAGATAAATAATCTCCCGAGGTGACGCCCGGTTCTACTTCTGGAGAAATTCCTTGCCTGTCTTCCAAAACTTCGATAAATGTTAGGAAGAAATTCGGCACGCCTTCTCGGAGTTGCTGGACGTAGGCGTGTTGGTCGGTGCTGCCTTTGTTGCCGTAGACTGAGATTCCTTGATAAACTGTGTTGCCGTCTAAATCTTTTTCTTTGCCGATCGATTCCATGACTAATTGCTGCAAATAGCGGCTGAACAATAGCAGGGAATCTTTGTATGGCAAAACTACCATGTCTTTCTCGCCGCGTCCGTTGCAGGCAAAATACCAGGACAGGGCTAAAAGGGCTGCGGGATTGTTTTTAATGTCGGGAATTCTGGTAGCTTCGTCCATGACTTTAGCGCCATCGAGCATCGCCCGAATGTCGATGCCTTGCAAAGCTGCTGGTAAAAGTCCGACTGCTGAGAGTTCCGAAGTGCGTCCTCCCACCCAGTCTGACATGGGGAAGCTGGCTATCCAGCCTTGTGCTTTGGCTAATTTGTCTAGTTGGCTGTCTGTGCCGGTGATGGCAACTGCCTGTTTGGCGAAGTCGAGTTTTTGGGCTGCGAAGGCTTTTTGAACTTCGATCATGCCGTTGCGGGGTTCGGGGGTGCCGCCGGATTTGGAGATAGTAATTACTAAGGTGCTGCTGAGTTTGTCTTTGATTTTGTTGAGGATGCGATCGATCCCAGCCGGATCTGTGTTGTCAATAAAATGAATTGCTAGGGGTGGAATGTCTGGGGATAGGGCTTCGGCGACGAATTGAGGCCCGAGGGCAGAACCGCCAATGCCGATCGAGATAATATCGGTAAATTGCGGAGCAAATGGCGGTTTAATATCGCGACTTTGAACTTTTTTGACAAATTCTTCGACTTGTGATATGCCTTCGACTATTTCTTGTTTTAATTCTGGAGTGGGAGCTAAATCGGGGTTTCGCAGCCAGTAGTGGCCCACCATGCGGTTTTCGTCGGGATTGGCGATCGCGCCTGCTTCCAAAGCTGTCATATCTTTGAAAGCTTTGTCAAATTTGGGCTTCAGTGCTGCTACCGCATCGTCGTCGAATCCCATCCGGCTGATATCGAGATAAAGTCCCAATCCAGAGTGATAGTAAAGCCAGTCTTGATAGCGTTGCCAGAGTGCTGCGGCGTCCATATAATTCTCTACGATTCTTATAATGTTCGATCGGGCTAGTCGGGAATCAACCAATTGTAGTTTAAAACGATGTTATGTATGGCTTTTGCAGAATCCCAATAAATTTAAGCATTAGTCGTCTGAAGGCGAAACCCTCCGACAGGCAGAAGAGTCTGGCAGAATTAGAGAATAAAAATGTGACTAGCCCAACAGTCTGAGTAGGTAGAACGCCCATTAGTGGCAAGGCCCCATAGATACATCAAAAGTAAAGTGAAAGCGACAGATAGATTTAAATGTTGTCAGGGTTCGGCTTGGGATTTTAGTTTGACAACAGTTAAATTTTGGCAAGTCCCTTTAAAATAGGCATTGCAGTCTGGTTAAATATACTTTTTGCGGTCACTCAATCATCGGCTAAAAATATAATGAACAACTGTCAAATACCAAAATTGTAGTATAATATACAGCAATAGTGCTTCACTTAAGAATGCTCCCCCTAGCCCCCCGACTATCAGGGGGAGACAAGAGTATTTTCAAAGTCCCCCGACTATCAAGGGATGCGAGGGGGATCTCCGGGCAATAAACAGCGCGAACAGAAACGTATTGGAATATACAGATATTATAATTAAAGTGCGATCGACTATGCTTACTCTATCTCCAGAATTACAAGAAAGATTAGCAACTCCGCTGAAAATCGGCGACTTTGAAGTCAAAAGCCGCGTCCTGCAATCGCCCTTATCCGGCGTAACCGATTTGGTATTTCGCCGCCTGGTGCGCCGCTATGCCCCGGATTCGATGATGTACACCGAAATGGTCAATGCTACGGGTTTGCACTACGTGAAGCAACTGCCACGAATTATGGAAATCGATCCAAACGAGCGCCCGATTAGCATTCAATTGTTTGACTGTCGGCCGAATTTTTTGGCGGAAGCGGCACAAAAAGCTGTAGCAGAAGGAGCGGATACTGTTGATATTAATATGGGCTGTCCGGTTAACAAAATTACTAAAAACGGCGGCGGTTCTTCGCTGCTGCGAGATCCCGAAACAGCAGAGGCAATTGTGCGGGCGGTTGTGGATGCTGTAGATGTTCCTGTGACAGTGAAAACTCGCATCGGTTGGACTGACAAAGAAATTAATATTGTGGAATTTGCCAAGCGGATGGAAGATGCGGGAGCAAAAATGATTACCGTGCACGGCCGCACGCGATCGCAAGGTTACACCGGCCCGGCAAAATGGGAGTGGATTCGCCGTGTTAAGGAAGTTTTATCGATTCCTGTGATTGGTAACGGAGACATTTTTTCAGTGGAAGCAGCGATGCGGTGTCTCGAAGAAACCGGCGCCGACGGAGTGATGTGTTCGCGGGGAACTTTGGGCTATCCATTCTTGGTGGGAGAAGTCGATTATTTCTTGAAAACAGGTGTGGAAAAGATACCTCCGACACCAATTGAACTTCTCGAATGTGCTAAGGAACATCTGCGGGCTTTGTGGGAATACAAAGGTGAAAGCGGTGTCTCTCAAGCGCGCAAGCACTTAACCTGGTATGCTAAGGGCTTCCCCGGTGCTGCGGAATTGCGGGGTGTGTTGGCTGTGGTAGAAACGGTTGAGCAAGGTTGCGAATCGATCGATCGCGCGATCGAGCAATTGCCAGCAGTTTAAAACCCTGGGAGAGGGACTCGCCAAAAGCCCGCTGTTGCGAGTCCAATCGCTCGCAAAAAGTAAGGTTCGTAGTGAGGACTTTAGTCCTCTAATTCAGAGGACTAAAGTCCTCACTACGAACCATTTTTATTAACAGTTGAAAATTTGTGTGTAGGGGAAAGCATGGACTCATTAAAAGGGCGAGATTTATTAAGTCTGGCCGATTTAAGCATTGACGAATTAAATTATTTACTGGATCTCGCAACCAGTTTAAAATCGGGAATGGTCAAGCTGAAACGCAACAAAGTTCTCGGCTTGTTATTTTCCAAAGCTTCGACACGAACGCGGGTGAGTTTTACGGTGGCAATGTATAAATTGGGAGGGCAAGTAATCGACCTCAATCCCAATGTAACACAAGTCAGCCGTGGCGAACCGTTGGTAGATACCGCCAGAGTTTTAGACAGATATTTAGATATTTTGGCAATTCGGACTTTCGAGCAAAAGGATTTAGTAACTTTTGCCAATTATGCCAAAATTCCTGTAATTAATGCTCTGACAGATGACGAACATCCATGTCAAGTGCTGGCGGATTTAATGACAGTTAAAGAGTGTTTTGGCAAGCTGGAAGGACTGACGCTGACTTATTTTGGTGACGGCAACAACATGGCTAATTCGCTGATGTTGGGCTGTGCAATGATGGGGATGAATGTCAGAATTGCTTGTCCTAAAGATTTCCTGCCAAATCCTGAAATAGTAGCAAAAGCTGAGGCGATTGCTAATGGCAAAACCGAAGTTACTGTGACGGCTGATGCGGAAGCTGCTGCTAAGAATACTCAAGTGATTTACACTGATGTTTGGGCAAGTATGGGACAGGAAGAGGAGGCTAAACTCAGAATTCCTTTGTTTGAACCTTATCAGGTAAATGAACGACTGGTAGGGATGGCCGATCGCAATGCCATCGTACTGCACTGTTTGCCGGCACACCGGGATGAAGAGATTACCGATGCGGTGATTGAAGGTTCGCGATCGCGCGTTTGGGATCAAGCGGAAAATCGGATGCACGCTCAGCAAGCTTTGCTGGCTAGCATTCTCGAAAGCGATTAGGTTAATAAGATAAGACGGCGGTTAAGACGGCGGTTAAGACGGCGGTTGAAACCGCGTCTACACAGACAAAACCCACCTCCGTGGGTTGAAGAGTGGGCAGTTAAAATTACGCGATCTTCGGAGTCTTCCGTTATTTCAAAATAAGACGGCGGTTGAAACCGCGTCTACACAGACAAAACCCACCTCCGTGGGTTGAAGAGTAGGCGGTTAAAATTACGCGATATTCTGAGTCTTCCGTTATTTCAACCGCCGTTTTATCTGAACCGTATTGGATCAAAACCGACTGCAATTATTGTATTAGTTTGATAGCGGTTGTCAATTTGATATAATAGGTGGCAGCATTTCCCCAATTGCAATATTAAAAGCGGGAAATTGCAGCGGTGAAATACTGGCAGTTTCCTCAAGAATGACTTCGCTTTGATACCCATCATCAGCGGGTTCTCGAAAAACGTGCAGTTGTCTGTCATTCACATTTAATACCCAATAATCCACAATTCCCGATCGCGCGTAGATGTTGGCTTTAACTTCGCGATCGTAAGCTAAGCTGCTGTCTGCCACTTCGATAATTAGATATACTTCTGATGGCGTCGGATGGTGAGTGGCGTAGTCAAAGGGATCGATTCTAACTACAGCGATATCCGGTTCGGGTTCGGAATTGTCATCGAGGGCGATCGGATCTTGCATTCGTACCCAAGCCAGATTTCCAAAAAGGTTTTGCAGCAATCTATCTGTACGCCCTAAAGCGGAGGTGTGAGCAGTTCCTTTTGCACTCATTCTGATAATATTTCCTGAAACTAATTCGACTCGTTCCTCTGGGTGAAAAAATCCCATCTCTCCCAGCTTCTGATATTCTTTAACTGTCCATTTGCGGAGCGTAAAAGGGGCTTCTGTTATTAGCATAGCTTCACCAAAAATATCGCAATTCCATCCAGGATAATTTTATTGTAGCTTATTAGGTAAAGTATGCAGCGGTAATCCGAGCGGGATTGTGCAGCCTCTCTATTCCCTCTCTCTGCGCCCTCTGCGCCCTCTGCGGTTAATAAAAAAACAATAAAATGATTCAAATGATTCAGGTTTCGATCGCCGAATTGGCGTAAATTGCCAATTGCGATCGATTTCGTAAATTCAACCGATTCAGTAGATGAGTAACATGAGTTTTCACCGTTCCCTCAGAAATAAACAACTGCTGGGCAATATCTCGGTTAGTTAAACCTTTACCAATCAACTGCAATACCTCTTGTTCGCGCGGGGTTAATTGTGTCAGTGCAGCGAGTTTCGAGGGTTGAGCGGTAGGTGCTGGATTAGTAGGTTCTGAATTAGTAGGTGCTGCACAAAATCCTGTTATTAGCTTATCCATTAAGCCAGGAGCCAGTTGAGTATAACCCGATTGCACCAAACGAATTGCCTGTGCTAACTCTTCCGATGGCATATCTTTCAACAAATAGCCCTTGGCCCCGGCCCGCATCGCATCAACAATGTATCCATCGTCATCAAAGGTAGTTAATACCAAGACACTCGTATTTGGAAATGACTGGCAGATCAGGCGAGTTGCTTCTCTACCATCCATCACGGGCATTTTTAAATCCATTAATACAACATCGGGTTGGAGAGCTTCGACTTGCTCTAGAGCAGCTTTACCGTTGTGGGCAATTCCAATCACTTCTAAATCTGATTCTAGGCTTAACATAGCCTTGAGCCCTTGGCAGATAAGCTGCTGATCGTCAACTAGCAATAGACGAATCATGGGGAAATTCCTAAATCTCTTATCCCATAATAGTTCTTAATTGCACAGACAAAGAAAAAACGCCAAAAGAGGTTACGTTAATTTTACATTTTGTTACATGAAGTAATTTATTTTCGCCTACCTACTTAACGGCAGGCTAACATCGATTCTACATCCCGCTGCGGGTGATGTTTCCAGGTGAAACTCTCCGTTGAGAGAAGCAATTCGCTCTTGCATTCCTCGCAATCCAAACCCGCCAGTACCACTTTCTAATTTGAACCCCCGCCCGTTATCCTCAACAGTCAGGTGCACTCGATCGCGCGTTGTTTGTAATTGCAGGTGCACCTCGGTAGCTTGGGCGTATTTGCAAATGTTGGTCAAGGCTTCTTGCACGATGCGATACAGCGTTTTGACAACTTGAGGTGGTAATACAACTTCCACGCAAATGCTGCTGGTAACAGTAATGCCCATACTCTGGCGAAAGTCTTCCATCAGCGAGGAAATCCCCTGTTCCAAGGTTTCTTCTGCTTCTGCGTCAGCCCTCAGCGCATTTACCGATTGTCGAACTTCTTTCATCGCCACCTTACCGAGTCGGTGTGCTTGTTCCAAAAACGGTTGTGCCTCTGTTGGGTCATGCTGCCAGAGTTTCATGGCGGTTTGCAGTTGAATGTTGAGCGAAGTCAAGGCGTGACCCAGCGAATCGTGAATCTCTCTAGCAATGCGATTGCGTTCCTGAACCGCTGCTAAATCTTCTATTTGCAGGGCATATTCTCGTAGCTGCGCGTGGGCTTGCGATAGTTGTTCCTGAGTTCTACGTTCTGCTAGTAAGGTACTGACCAACTGCGACACGAAAAATAGCCCCAATCCAAACATCAACAATTCTGCCGTCTGGTGCATCCAAATTTGTTGTTGCTCGACATTAGGCAACATCAGGGGTATCACTCTTTGAAGATACTGAACTTGATGAAACATATACATTACCAGCGAAAGACCTGCCACTATCCACCGACCGGGAGATTCAAATAAAAAACAACTGCGAATTAACACGATCAAATACAGCGTCGGTAGGATATGCAGGTATCCCAAGGTTGTTCCGTAGAAGATCAGACCCATTTCGATCGCCGTATAGAGATAGCGAAACGAAGTTTTGCCTGCCGGCAAGATCCATCCCATCAAGGCCAGGGATACCAGGATCAGAATGTGCTGTACGGGAATACTTTGACGCTGCCACGCTTCGATGCCTGCCATCACTCCACAACTGGCTAACATGATCCATTCGGTGTACAGCAAAAAGCGAAACGGTTGGGGTTGGGTTTTTAGTAGGGATGCGATCGCAGTCATGGCAGGGGCCTCCAGTAGTTGTGGCTCTCAGTATTCCCAAAAAATACTGCAAGTCAGACTGAATGTCTATAAAACTCGGCAATTTTCTAACTTTCGCTGATGCTACCCCTGGGAACTATGACTAAAGTTATAGCCGATCGGGAGAGGCAGCGCGAACATCGCACTCGGCAGTAATGGGCGATCGCGACTTTTGGCAGATAAGCGGGCGATCGAGAATATCCATTTCGTTGATGTCAGATCGAGACGTTTTTCAGATGTGTTGAACCGAGTTTATTTCCTAAGATTGTGACATAGCAAACCAAAGCAAACAGTTTTGATTTGCCTCAATAATTCACTTAATATCTAGGAGCAACCAACATGGCTTTAATTAATGGAACCAACGGCAACGACAATCTGAACGGTACTGCTGCTAGCGATACCCTGCGGGGATTGGACGGAAACGATAATCTGTTTGGCGGTTTCTTTGGGGACGATCTTCTGGATGGTGGAAACGGAAATGATACAGCGACCTATCTAGGATTTGGTAATAATATAATTGCGTCTTTAGAGACTAACAAAGCAACTTTTTTTGGAGGTAGCGGAACTTTCATCGGTATTGAAAACTTAATTGGTGGTAACAATCAAGATGTCTTGACTGGCAACGCTTTTAACAATCTGATCGATGGTAGTTTTAGCAATGACGACATCTCGGGCCGGGCAGGGGACGATCGCCTAATTGGTGGAGACGGATTCGATACTTTAAGGGGAGAATTAGGCAACGATAACCTGCGAGGTGGCAACGATACGGATTTGCTAGACGGTGGAGATGGGGCAGATTTCCTCGCTGGCGACAAGGGTAACGATACGATGATCGGCGGCAGTGGCGATGACAACTTTCAATGGGTGGATGGCGACGGCAGCGATCTGATTCAAGGCGGCAGCGGTAGCGATAATTTGTTATTCAACGGTTCGATCGCGCAAGGGGATAATATTAACCTCACCCAATCGGGATCGAACATTGTATTGCAGCGCACCAATCTCGTCCCCGTAACCTTAACAACCACAGGCATAGAAAGTTTTAATGCAATTAACGGTTTAGGTGGCGATGATGTTTTGACTGTCAGCAATCTAGGCGTGGCAAGCGGTGTCGGATTTATCCAATTCACGGGGGGGGATGGCAACGATCGCCTGAATGCGAACTCCAGTGTATCGCCAAACATCGATTCTAGTGGTGGTAACGGTAATGATGTTTTGAACGGCGGTAACGGCAACGACTCGCTATCGGGCGATCGAGGAAATGACGTTATTGTTGGGGGTAACGGGAACGATTTAATTAAAGGTGCCGAGAGTGGCAATCTGGGACGGGGTGAGATCGATGTGCTCATCGGCGGCGCAGGTCGAGATACTTTTGTGCTGGACAATTTCTATAATGATGGCAACATCATTGCAGATGGCGATGCGCTCAACTTTTTCAATGGCATTGATGGCACGGGAGATTTTGCTCGCATCATAGACTTCAGAATCGGTGACGATCTGATTCAACTGTCCGGGCCTCGCAATAGCTATGAGCTCAAACCCATCACCAATTCCCTGCGAGGAGGGAGTGTCGCTCAAGATATGGGAGTTTTCAAGAAAGGATTTTTACAGCCCCTTGAGTTGATTGCGATCGTTCAAGATGCACCCAGTAACCTAAATATCAACGATACAACGCAATTCAGAATCAGCTAGTTTTGTGTCGATCGATCGCACTGCTGTTAGTTTGGAGCGAGTTTTGATTGTAGCTTGGGTAAGGTGCACGGGTTTCAGCTTAACTTGTTTTCCTGCGGTCAGCTTAATGCGCTTTCTCCCAGTCCGGCAGGGGTTTAAACCCCTGCCTCATAGCTTAAGTCGGTTAAAACCGACTGCAATTATTAAATTTATAGCCTTTCTCACAAAGATTCGCGGACGTTGTTGGGAAGAAGGCCCTCTTGATTTAAGCGGTTATATAAGCTGTCAGTCATACCTCATCTTTCTGAGAAAGGCTATATTACATAAATTAATCGTTACAAATAGATAATTCATGAATTAGTAAGGTGCGCAGTGCACACCCTAAAAAGTGGCTACAAACTAGCGAAGTAAGGTGCACATTGTGCACCCTACAGACTGATTAAGAGGCGGCGAAATTCACTTTTGTGACTTCACCTGCGACAACATTAACTGTTTGTTGAATTTGACTTCCATCAACTTTTAACTGATAAGTTCCCGGAGAAAGCTCGATCGCACCAAACCATCCTTTACCATCCGCCCGCAGTTGGCGCACCTTGCCACCAGCATTAACTGCCTGCAATGTCAAGCCCGCGCCGTCGCAGCTTCCTTGGCACTGTTGCAAATTTCCGGCGATCGCCCCAGCAGTCGGCCGCGACTTCCAAGGCATATCAGGAATCCCCGCCGGAGTGGCCCACACAGGCTGAGTTTGAACAGTTTTACCCGTTGCACCATCAACGTATTGACTAGGCTGCGACAGCGCATTATAAAACCAATCATTACTCTGCGACAGGAATTTCCAAGGCTGACGGGGCAAATCACCACTACCGCCCGATCGCAATTCAACGTTACTGTAAATATTGGTGCTAGCGTAGGAATAAAGCACCGTACCAGCAACGCGATTTCCTTTCGCAGAAGGCGCTTCGGCGCGGCGAATCTGCCCTAGAGTGTCTTCGATGTAGTTGAGATAGTTGCCAGGCCCGATCGCGATTTGGCGGTTGTACTGGTGGTCTTTAGCGTACTCGATCCAGTGGTCGTAACCCATCTTTTGCTGTGGCTTGTACTCGCGCTGGTAAGTCATCGGCATCGCCATGTCGAGAATACCTTCTTCCAGCCAAGCGCGCCAATCCTGCAATACTTCTCTGTAGGGCTGCGTTTTATACCAGCCTGCATCGTTAGCTGGGCCGTCTCCCCAGGCGATCGTCGCTGCGGTAATTTTAACGCGCGGTTTAATCGCCATGGCTTCTACATAAAGCTTCCGCACTAAATTTGTCACCTGATCGCGCCGCCACTGCATCCACAGAGGATCGCTGGCTGCCGGTTTGCCCGATCGACCGTTTTGTTGGTTGAAACGGGCGATCGAAGTAGGATTGTAGCCCCAATTCGGCCCGCCGTAGCGCACGTAATCTAGCTGTACGCCGTCCACATCGTAGCGCTTCAACAAGTCCAAATAGACAGAAACAGTATAATCTAGGGCGTCTGGATTACCGGGATCGAGGAAACCTTTCGCTTCGCCACTCGAAATCAGCATCGCCCAATTGTCCTTTCCTGGGGCATTGGGCCCATGTTGTTGCCAAACATGATTTGCAGGAAGTTTACCACCGGAAACTACTGGTAGCGTCACCATCCAAGCGTGTACTTCTATACCTGCGGCGTGGGCTTTGTCAATCAAATCTTGGAGGGGATCGAAACCTGCTGGAACATTCGGATCGGTGGTGCGGGGTTCGATCGCACTCGTGTAAAAGGCATCGCCACGGCGGCGGACTTGGGCGACGATCGCGTTGGCATTAGCCCTCTGTGCGTCAGCAATCAACTTGGTTACTTCTTGAGGCGTTTTGAAACCGGGGTTGAATGCGTCCACCCAGAAGGCGCGAAATTCGCTGGTTGGGGTTAGTGGAGGCATAATGGCGATTGCGCGATTCGGGAACAAGTTGGATAACCAACCGGGAGTCAGCAGAAAACTGATTGTTAAGCCGATCGCGAACAGGCTTGACAAAAAGAGTGTTTTAGTATTTCGCATGAGGAATGTGTGAGAGAGCGTTTAACTGTCCTTTACGGACTTTTGGTGTGAGCGTCCGCTTGACATTTTGGCACATCTTTGAGTTAAAAAACTGATAGCGTGAAACTGTGTTCTGGAATAGCGATCGCTTATACTGGATTCTGGTATTTTCTATACAATCGCTTTATTTTTTCAATGTACGAACGCACTGATAGTGAGATTGAAGCAATTCAAGAACTACTCTCGCCACACTTTGGAACTGGTTTTGAGCCTGACGAACTGACAAATAGCGAACAGACAATCATCGAACAGGTATTGAAGTATGTAGGTAGCCGATTTACCCGGATGAAATATATCCTGGGTCTTGCCCTTGATTTTGCGATCGTCGCACAGCGTCTATCTAATGTTGATGACTCTGCCAAAAGATTAAGAGAAAATCTGACAATTGAACAATTATTTCAACGTTATCAAGTTGTCACTGAACGGGGAGAACAACAGGCAAATACACTAACTTTAAAATTTGGTCAATCAACTCAAGTAGGTATCCGACGTATAGAAGAGTCTATTGTTCAATTTTTTCACAGTCTCAATCGTTCTAAATATCCCAGTGCTTATGTTTACAATACAGGTCAATGGCAAAAATTTCAAGACCTACTGATTCTCTGTTTTAGTCTATCCGAGTCTGGACGATTTCAACTATGTCAACAACTTATTGATTTTGGTCTCGAACGATTGCTAAAGAACATATTTGTTACGAGAGAATCTTTGCGAATTCGCTTATTTGCCGAGATAGTAAGCAATTACCCGCGCAGCGATCCAGATGAAAATGGAGGTTTAGTTTTTCAAGCCATTGCTTGCGGTTATTTCAAAGCAGATCGACCTCATCTTAGCTTTGTAGTTGATAAGGTACGCACAGGTTCGTCAAGACAGCGGCGTTTTGGAGATATTGATTGTTATTACGGCTTGGATCTAGAAATATCAATAGAAGTAAAAGACTGCCACATTTCCATGAAAAACGTCAAGCAACAATTGGGAAGTTTCCAGAAACAAGTAACAGGTAATCAAATCCTTGGTGTGGCTTTTATACTCTCCATAGACGGCGAAGCGAGTTCTATACTTAGCGACAGTGGCATCATTTCCTTCGCACAAGATGAGTTAATTAGATCCGTGAGGATCTGGGATTGGCAAAAGCAGGATGCAGCCGTGCATGAGATGCTTCACTATCTTGCTCATGTTGAACAGAATCCTAGTGCTGTTGGCAGACTGCTGGCATTTATTCGCGATCGAGATCCCCAACACAACTCTCTTACTTATTATCAAAGTTAAACTGTGATTTCAAGAGCAAGCTGAATCGGAAAATTCAACTCTGAATTGAGTGACTTTACTTTTTGCGATCGGGCTATAACAATTTCATCATCTGAATGGCTTTGATAAGCCTTGATAACTTCCTTTCCTACCGCAAATCCGAGTAGTGGCGGTACGGCATTTCCGACTTGAAGGTACTGTGATGTTCTCGAACCAATCACCTCAAAATCATCGTCAAAAGATTGCAGCCTCAATCCTTCACGGACAGTCAATCCCCGATGCTGACTTGGATGAGTCGCTCGTGCAGACGAAGGTTTTCTCATGTTAGATGTTACAGCAATAGCTGGTTTATCACTAGCTAGCCGAGCATAGCTATTGTGAAAACCGCTGGCTGGTTGAAGGATCTCGGGAATTGACTTTCTGTTGCCACCATCTGGGATATACTTCAGAATTTCAATTAACTTTTGTGAATGATTGGCCGCCTCGTGATGTAGCAATATATTGGCGGTTTTCCGCCTAGCTATTTGATACTCAGTTTGCGGCATAATCTGGTAAAATTTACAAATCTCTCCAGCATTTAATGGCGGTAAATCTGAAATTGCATCAGCTACATTGACATAATAGTGAGAACTTGGCAGTGGAAACTCAGGCGGCAGCAATCCATCAAGCCAACCTATAAAAAAAGCACGCTTTCGCAGTTGTGGTACGCCGTAGTCAGCCGCTTTTAAAAGGCGACATTTCATGTGATAGCCGATATCAGCAAAGCTAGCGATGACTGAATCGCGCACTTTGCCTCCCTGCATTACCAACATTCCTTCAACATTCTCGATAATCACATAAGCCGGACGAATTTCAGCCACCAAGTCGCGAAAATTGCACCATAAAGAATTGCGAGGATCTGTAATCTCTCGCTTGCCAACGGTGCTAAATCCTTGGCACGGTACTCCCCCAGTAATGATGTCGATTTCTGCTACCGAAATTTTAAAGAACTCCTCTATCTCGGAAACGGTTGTCTGTGTTAAGTCAGATAGCAAACAGGGAAGTGGAGATAGGTTTCGTTCAAAAGTTTGTTTGGCGTTTTGACAGTAATCTATGCCGCCGATTGCTTGAATTCCAGCACGTTTAAAACCCAGAGTTAACCCTCCAATGCCGCAAAACAAGTCAAGGCTACGCGGAAAATGCTTTGTTTGAGTTTTTGTCATCGTTAGCTACCTCTTGAGAGAACTATATGAAAAGTCAACATACTTTTGCGAACTTACGGCACTTCCGACTGGGATCAGAATGTCCGCGCTGACTTCGTTCATTTTAACGGACAACATCTGTTGCAGGCTTATTCAAAAGATGAAAATATTTGTGAGCCAGAATGATGCTAAAATACGCTGTTTGTATGGCTGGTGCTGGCATCAGCACAACATATACTGTGATGTCAGCGGTTGAATTGACCGGAAATTGTCGATCGCACTCAGTAAACCAAATCAGTAGTTAGGCAAAATATGTCTGCAATGGAAAAAAAACCGATCGATGGATTGTGGGTATCAGTATTATACTTCGCTCAGGGTCTCCCGTACACCGTCGTTAATTTAATGTCGGTGATTTTTTTGAAAGGGATGGGAACCAGCAACGAACTAATCGGATTGACAAGTCTGTTATCTTTTCCTTGGGTATTAAAAGGTTTGTGGGGGCCCGTTGTTGATATGTATTCCACTAAACGCAAGTGGATTTTAAGAACGGAAATCATTTGTGCTTTTCTGTTTGCTTTCCTAGCTTTTGGTGTGTTGACGCCCCTGGCTATTATTATATCGCTGGTTGTGTTTACAGCGATCGCCTTTGTTTCAGCTACTCACGACATCGCCATTGACGGATTTTATTTAAACACTCTCAATAAAGACAAACAAGCACTATTTGTCGGTGTTCGCAACACGGCTTATAGAGGTGCCGTGATTGTCGGTAGCGGTGTCTTGGTTTTCTTGGCCGGTAAACTAGCAGAACAGCATTTAATCCCGGTAAATGCAGGCGATACTAAAACATATCAGGAGATTCCGCTGTCACTTTTCGGTTCGTCTTATAATGTGTCTCCGATTAACTACGGATGGGCGACAGCCTTTGGCATTTGCGCGCTGATTTTTGTGCTGATTTATCTGTTTCAGCGGTGGTATCTTCCCTATCCTAGAAATTCTGCTGCGGAAACAGGCGCACCCCAACAAAAAATTAGCTTTTTTGAGTCATTTAAAACCTATTTCCAGCAAGATAAAATTGGTTGGATTGTGACTTATGTCTTGATTTTTCGATTGGGAGATGCCCTGACTTTTAAAATGGCTCCTCCATTTTTAATGGATAAAGTTGAGAAGGGAGGATTAGCAGTTTCTACGTCAGATATGGGTTTGCTATCAGGTACTGTCGGGATAATTTTTCTGTTAATCGGAGGGTTGCTGGGCGGTTATTTGATTGCGAAACAAGGACTGAAAAAATGGATGTGGCCGACGGCGATTATGCAAAATTCAACTAACTTGCTGTATTGGATGTTGGCAATCAATCAACCGGGGATTGAGTGGGCCTATGCTGTAAATTCGATCGAGCAATTTACTTACGGACTTGGTGTAGCTGCCTATACAGTGTTCTTAATGCGGACTGTCCGCCCTGATTACGAAGCATCCCACTACGCGATTACCACGGCTTTCATGGCCGCAGGAGTGCTGATTCCGGGCGTTTTTAGCGGTTATTTACAGACTGCATTGGGCTATCAAAATTATTTCTTGTTTAGTTCACTGGCTGTGATTCCCGGTATGCTGACGATTTTCTTTTTGCCACTAGAAGATGAGAAAAAATTAGAATCTATGCCCCGGCCTGGACTGGACGATCCAGATTAATTAAATTGTATCTGTAATTAGGTACGTAGTTGCGATGAAAGCGCGCTCTTGGTGAATATAAGCTAAGAGCGCTGAAGCGCAACTACGTACCTTAGAGGGAGGCAACGCAACCTTTGATCGATACTTTTGATAGTTTTATATCTCCTATCCTGACAATTGCTCCACCCTGGATTGCCCCGATAGATAAGGGGTAGGCACGGGACACTACCCCTACAAATCTTCATGAATATTTTAGGAATACTATAATTTACTCCACAAAATATAGGACACAACAATGTTGTATCCCTACCCCATATAGCAATCCTAAAATTAGGTACTTAGTTGGGCAAAGTGCGCTCTTCATAATATAAGCTAAGAGCGCTGAAGCGCAACTACGTACCTTTAGGATTGCTATAGTCGCCAACTAAATCGAAATAAAATCCCTGGCTGTTAGCGGACTGCTTAGTACGCCGAAGAAACTGGCAAGAACTTCACCACTGCTGGCAATTTCGATGGTTGTTGAAATATCGGCTTGAGTAATTCTCAGTTGGTTGAAGCTCAAACCTCTGGTCAAACCAATTGAATCTTGACCCTGTTGAAAGTCTAGAAGTGTATCTGTACCTGCCCCTGCTCCTAACACAAATACGTCGCGTCCAGCGCCACTAATTAACAGATCCGCACCCACTCCGCCAACGAGGGTATCGTCGCCGTCTCCCCCGCTCAAATTGTCATCTCCTTTGCCGCCGAATAACTGATCGTTGCCGAGGCCACCGCTGATAATATCGTTACCTTTATTGCCGCTGAGAGTATCGTTTCCCCCATTACCAGTTATAATATCGTCCCCGGCCAAACCTGAGGTTGTATTGTTGGCATCGTCGCCTACTAAATTATTAATTTGGGAGAGGTCGAGAGCAGTTTTCATTGCAAGAACGTTTCCGAGAAAAGAGGTTCCCGGAGTGGTTCTCAATTGCTCTAAACTGCTGCGGGAAGCCAGGGCTTTTCCTAAGGGTGGCAGCGCAAAGTTTAAGCCTGCTAACAGCTCTAAATAATCTGAATCTGTAAAATTGAAATCCGGGCGGTTCAACTGGTCTACAGATATCTCTGTCTTGGTCAAACCGGGAGGAGGAGAGCTTAACAAACCACTTTGGGTGTGCTTGTCCAAGACAAGTAGCGGGTTAATAATCGGGTTAGTAAATGTTTCAAGAACTACTTTTCCGGGAAGAAAAGCTTCTCCTCCCAAACTAACAAAATCGCCACTAACTATATAGTGAGTTACATTTTTGCCTGCACTCGCTTTCTGCTTAAATGTATTGACTATACTTTGAGCAATTCCGGGAGAATTAAAGGTAACAATATCTCCGATCGCAGATGTGAATTCTGTGGCGGCTAGTTGCGTTATGGCGCCGCCCAAGCTGTGCCCGAGAAGGTCTGGTGGCAAGCGGCGGGGGTTTTTTGTTGTGTCTTGACCGATTTGTGTCAGCCAAGTTCCTAAGGCTTGTTTGTTGGCTTCAAATTGGTTGAAGCCGACGCTTCGCTTGTCTGCGTTGGCAAGATCGTCTACGAGGGAGTCGGTGCCGCGAAATACTAGAACTGGCGGTTTGTCTGGGGTGGTGGAGATTAAGCCGATCGCGTGAAATCCCGTTAGGGGATCGTCAAAAGTGCGATCGATTCGGTAGCCGACAGCCGTCAAACCAGCTTGAACTACAGTTTGTAACTGGGGGTTGTTATCTATGTAAACAAGCTGCTTGGCTATAGTTTCGTAAGCGGCGGGGGAGGATGGCATATTTTTGTTATTTCCTGTCGTTTGATTGGGATTGGCTTTTTAAGCTAGTCAACTCATTTTACAGTAAATTAGGTTAATAAACAATATTTGTTTCTCCTATTGCGCGTTCCTAAATCACCCAATAGTCGGCTTGTGGCAGCGGATTTCGCAATAGCAAAAAACACACAAAAAAAGATTTACGCGCAATAACTTGCAGTTGTTGCGCTACCCAAACTACTATTTTGATCCATTAAATCTGCACGAAATCCGGTCGCGTGAGGTCGTTAGCGGACACGCCTCTGACGGTAGCAATAATTTCCCCAGTAATCGGGATAGTAATTACAGCTCCGTCAGCACTTGGGGTAACAATAATTTGAGGGTAAGTTAGACCCCGTGATAGGCCAATTAAATCTTCACCCTTTTTAAAATCGACAATCACATCTGCTCCGCCACCTGATTCTAATACAAAGCGATCGCGCCCTGCACCGCCAATTAAAAAATCGTTGCCAAATTCGCCGGAAATGAGGTCGTTTCCGTCGCCACCATCCAAAAAATCGTTGTTTCTGCCACCGTACAAGAAGTCGTCACCACTGTCGCCACTGAGGCTGTCATTATCTCGATTGCCTCTGAGAGTGTCGTTACCGGCGTTGCCGATAATTGTATCCTCTCCAGGGCCACCGCTAGCAGTATTGTTGCGAGCGTCGCCTAATAAATAATTTGCTTGCAGGGGAGCTAAACCGAATTGCATTTGTCTGATTAAGTCCACAAACGAAAATTCTGAGGCTGTTCTCAAACTCTCTGCACCGGCTCGGTTTCTGATTGCCACTGACACATTTGCTAGGGGAAAATTTAGTGCAGCAATAAACTCGTTAAAATCTGAGTCGTTGTTACTATAAGTAAATTCGGGACTGTTTAAGTTTTCGAGGGAAAATTGCCTCTGGAAAAAATCTGCGGGTGGAGCAGTTAACAAGTTTTCTCTGCGATGTTTGGCTAAAACACTTAAGGGATTAATAGTCGGGTCTGTGAAAGTTTGGAGAAATACTTTTCCCTGGATAAATGCTTCGCCAAACAAACTGACAATATCTCCGCTGACAATGTAGTGACTGACATTTTTGTTGCCTGCCCTACTGAGATTTTTCCGAAAATTGCTGGCGATACTCGCTGAGACTCCGGGAGAGTTGAAAGTCAAGATATCGCCGCTCAGAGATGTGTATTCGCTGGCTACAATTTGAGCGATCGCTCCGCCCCAACTGTGCCCGACGACATCGGGCAATAATTTGCTGGGGTTTTTGGCAGTATCTTGACCGATTTCTGCGAGCCAGTTTTTGATACTATCTTTGTTTTTTTCAAATTCTGGTAAGCCTATGTCGCGGGAGGCAGAAAACATAGCGTCGCCGTCGATGAAGTCGGTACCTCGAAATACGAGGACTGGCGGTTTGGTGGGGTCAGAGGAACCGAAGCCGATCGCGTAAAATCCGGTTTCTTTGTCGTCCAATATGCGATCGATATAGTAGCCGTTAGTGTCCAGGAAGCGCGAAACTTGATTTTGCGCGTTCGGCTTTTGATTCAAAAAAACAATTGACTTAGCCAGAGCTTCATAAACAGCAGGCGAGGCACTCATAATATTTTATTTGGTGTTTGTTGGTATTTGCGATCGCTCTGGTTTTGAGCTAATTTTCCACTGTCAGCCATTATAACTGACAAGATTTGTATGGTACACTTGATAATATCTACTCAAGAATCATTTTTTGCGGTTATGACTATCATTCGTCAATACATTGCTCCATTGATCGCAATATTAGTATTTTTCGTGGCTCTGGTAGCAGTCAGCGCTCGCATCTTTTTGCCGGCTGACATGGCTGCCCCGGCACCGATTGAGGAACCGATCCCGCTCCATCAAGCGGTATCTCTGAATCCTATTTTCTTGGGGCTCAATTATTCCTCTCTCCCTGTCCAAATTCGCTGATGTCTGCTCAGTTGATACCGGGCTACAGGCTGCGATCGGGTTCTGGACTCGATCGCGCAAAACTGCTAAAGTTCCTGCACCATACTTACCGAGAGCTTTACCCCGATCGCGAATTGGGACATTTGGCTCAAACTGTCGAGCAGTATTTTTCTAAACAGACGCCGCTTTGGTGGGTAGAGTGCCTGAAAAACAGCCCGTTCGAGGGAGAAAGTTTTTCCGGGATCCCCTCGCAGCCGGCAAATCCCACATCAGTTGTCGGATGTTTGTGGTTGGGAAATGCGATCGACCAAACCACTGGAGAACGCCACGGTCACATTTTTCTGCTCTACATAGCACCGGAACACCGCCGTCAGGGACTAGGTGCAGCTTTAGTTATTCAGGCAGAAAATTGGGCGCGTTCAAGAGGCGATCGGCAAATTGGTTTGCAAGTTTTTCTGAGCAATCAGCCTGCGATGAATCTCTATCAAAAATTAGGCTATGAGAGTCATTCTGTCTGGATGATCAAATCTCTTTGAAAAACCAGAGGTATTTGTTTGCAGTCAGGGGTGCAGCGGCTTGTGCAAGGCAAATATGTTTGTAGGGGCGAAGCATGACCGCAGTCAATATAAAATTATAACTAATAACTTATATGCGGTCATGCTTCGCCCTCTTCAAAAACCAGATGCACCAGCTCTTCTTCCTGACTGCGAACAATAGGAGGACTTGAGAGTTGAATCGGAATGCTTTTATTGCCGGAAATGCTAATTTATATTGACCGCTGAATCAGTTGCGCCCGTAGCATCCTCTCTGCGGTAAAGTTTTTTTATGAACAATAACGACTACACCAACGCCCTCGATCTTGATACGGAACTGGAAAGCCCTTTGGATCATTTTGATGAATCCGAACCCCCGCTACCAGATCCAGAGGAAATGCTGCCTTTGCTGGAATCGCCGGAACCTCAGCACCGGATGATGGCGGCGCGGGCTTTTTGCGAACTCCAGGACGATCGCGCGATTTCGCATTTAATTAATTTGTTAAGAGACGGTTGTCCCTTGGTGCGGGTGAGTGCGGCCTATGCTTTGGGGCGAAATCCAAGTCCCGATGCTGTGGAACCGCTGATCGAGCAACTCAACCGCGATTGGAACGGTTACGTTCGCAAAGGGGTAGTTTGGGCCTTGGGAAATTGCAGAGATCACCGCGCTTTATCGCCCTTAATTGATGCTCTGAGAACTGATATTTCGGCGGTACGTTTGTGGGCGGCGAGTTCTCTGGGTCAAATGGCAAAAGTTGGTTACTATGTGGTGATTGCGGGGATTCCACCGTTGATTCAAGCATTGCGAAGAGACTCTGTATCTGCCGTTCGCAGTAATTCCGCTTGGGCGATCGGGCAACTGGCGCGCGAGTTACCGAATAATGTAGTGTACGCTGGGGCGATCGACGCTTTAATTGAATCATTAGAAGAAGATGAAGACATGGGCGTGCGCGACGATGCTAAATCTTCGCTGTTGCGAGTCGGCGATCCGCGAGGTTTGCAGATTATTGAAGACTTAGAAATGGAAGGAATATTATAATGAATATTCCACAATTAAGCACCGTTTACAAATTCCCAATTACCCGTTACCAATTATGAACTTCATCAATCCCAAAACAGATTTTGGCTTCAAAAAAATCTTTGCATCGCCCCAGCACAAAGAAGTTTTGATTAGCTTCCTGAATGCCATGCTCTACAACGCAGAGCCGACAATTCAAGACTTAGAAATCATCGACCCCTACGCCGCACCAGCAATTACTGGTTTAAAAGACACTTACCTGGATGTC